>DATEWO010000231.1:0-3919 GCA_035257925.1 Propionibacteriaceae bacterium
GCACATATGTCCCCCCGAGCGCGCAGGCATGTGCCCTGAGCCTGTCGAAGGGCACAAAACCTTGGCGTGCGTCAGTCGATCAGACCAAGATCAGACCAAGATCGGAAAGGTGGCCAAGACCACCGTGGCTGCGATCAGGAAGATGATCGCCACTCCAAGCAAGATCGATTGAGCGATTGGACGGACCAACCGGGTCGAGGCAGCGGCGAAGAACAGGACCAACGCAAATAGGACGGTTAGCAGGGCATAGTTGTCCCCACGCTCGTTGTAGATCAGCGCCTCAGCAAAGCGGCTGTCGGCACGCTGGTCGGCGGCCGCAGCTTCGGTTGTTCCAGGCGGGACGTACTCCTTCATTTTGAATGGGCCGGCTGTGGGTTCGCCCCGCGCAATCCAAGCTTGGTAAGCCACCCGGAAGTGGTCGGTGAAGCGCTTCTCAACGTACGTTGCAAGGGCGATGTCGCGCTGAGCACGCGCCTGGACGTACACACCCCAGATCGTGAGGTCGGCCTGGAGCGCGGCATTGGCGATGCCGCTCTGTCTCGCTGCCTGGATCCGGGAGCTGGATGCCTCGCTGAAGGCGACCGACATCTCCCCGCTCCACTTCGCCGACTCGAAACCGCACCATGCCGTGAGCACGGCAGTGACCGATAGCACGATGAGGACGATCGTCTCCCGGACGTGACCAGCTGGTGGCTTCTCCGGCGCTTCCTCAGTGCTCATCTCCGGCGGGTCCTCTGTGGTGATATCGCTTCCTTCCGCTGGTCGTGGCGTGCACCGTTGAATGATTGTGCGCGTTTGACCTGTGTCTCGATGGGAGAAACGCACACATAGAAGTGAAGGGCCCAGACAGACAAGGAGCAGAGATGATCAACTACGAACTCGACGGCAAGGTTGCCGTCGTCACCGGAGGGGCTTCAGGTATCGGCCTCGCATGTGGCCACGCGCTTGCTCGCTCGGGCGCAGCCGTATGTCTGTGGGACCTGAACGCTGAGCCGCTGCAGACCGCGGCTGCCGAGCTGGAGGAATACGGCCGCCCGACGCGTACGGCGGTCGTGGACGTGTCCGACTCTGATCGGGTCAGCGAGGCGATGGAAGCGGTGGTCAATGATCTTGGTCGGGTCGACGTTGTGGTGGCCAACGCCGGCATCGGCGGAGAGCAGAAGCCGACGGCTGAGTACAGCGACGCCTCCTGGCACAAGGTCATTGGGGTCAACCTCGACGGTGTCTTCTACACCCAACGCGCGGGCATCCAGGCGATGCGGCGCAACGGCGGCGGCTCAGTGATCAACATGGCTTCGATCCTGGGCCAGGTCGGCTTCGCTATGTCCAGCGCGTACGTCGCGGCCAAGCACGGTGTCCTGGGCATCACGAAGGCCGCCGCCTGGGAGCACGCCGCCGACAACGTCCGGGTGAATGCCGTGGGGCCCGGCTTCATCATGACCCCGCTGCTCGAGGCCAACCTCGACCAGCCTGCGATCGACTTTCTGGCCAGCCAGCATGCGCTGCAGCGGATGGGCCGGCCCGAAGAGGTGGGCGAACTCGTCGCCTGGTTGGCTAGCGATGCCTCCTCGTTCGTAACCGGCGCTTATTACCCGGTGGATGGAGGGTACTTGGCCCGCTGAGGCACCTCGGTCGCGGCTGTTCGCTTTAGTGCACATTCGATGCCTGCGACTGTTGATCGGACTCAAGCTTTCTCAGTTCGTCCCAGAGCATGGAGAGCTCGGCTGAGGCTGCGGACACCCGGCAAGCCACCAGCTGCTGCCACACCGGTGACTCGAGGAGGATGTCCGGCTCAACGGCGATCGAGCGATCCAGGTACTCCTGTGGCAGCGTCTGCGGATCCGGCCGCAAGAGGTAGTCCTTTTCCTCGGCGAAGCAGTCCTTCAGGACGGTGGAGGCTTGGTCGAAGCCGAGAACCACCGCGGTGCCGGTATTGGCCGTGTTGAGCAGCAGCACCACCAGATCGGGCCGCCTCCGGCGCAGTATCTCGACGACCTTGTAGACGTCGCCGGCCCAGGACTCCGTCTTGCGATCGCGAGCCGCCTCCAGCGCATTGCGTGGTAGCACGTCGTCGAACACAACAACACCGGTGTCGGCCATCCACGGTTCGATGTTGATGAAGTCGCGCAGCGCGAACTCCGACAGGTGCATTCCGTCGATGAAGGCAAGATCAACTGGGAGGCCGTCGAAGTGAGCCAGCGGAGCGTCGCCGGCGAAGAAGTCGTCGCTGGTGGACTTGACCACCTGAACGTCGCAGTGAATTGGCTTGTCAATGGCAAAGCGGGGGTCCACGGCGATGGAACGGCTGCGCGAGAGTGCCAGGCTGGTGCCGGTTCTGATGCCGATCTCCAGATAGGTGCGGGGACGCGTTTTCTCATGGAGCCCTTCCAGGAACTCGTGGCGGCTCATTCTGGGCTCCGGGTGAGGTGCGAACGGGTCAGACGGCTGCCAGCCCGGCCGCTTAGCGGGTGACGGAGGAGGTTTGGGGGCAGTCTTTTTGACCGCGGGCTTCGCAGCCGGCCGCTTCGGCGGTTCCGTTGCCAGCCGCTTGGCCAGTGTGTTGCGAGCTTTCCGTTCCGCCTTGCGGATCGTGTTCGTACGCTCGCGCCCGATGGTGGACTCGAGCATCGAGCCCACCGTGCTCCGAATCCCCATATGTCTCCTCAAGGGTGGCGGTCTGACGTCACCGTACCAAGGGATCCGTACAGTTAGATTCACCGAGCGGAGGAGGCCCGATGCTACTGGTGCCCAAGCAATTGCAGCGTGTTGGAATGACCGGGATGGTGCCGTATTACGGTGGCCGACTCTCTCCGGCGCAGGCCTACGGGGCGGCCCATCCCACCGCGCCGCCGCCAAACTTTGGGAATCCTGTTACCGCGGGCGGGGCCTTCACACGGGCATCCGTACCCACGGCGGCCCAGTCGCTGCGGCCTGAATCAACGCAAACCCGGCCCGACACGCAGGCGGCCTTGCAGCATCTGCTCGACGCCGGGGTGATCACGCAGGTGGAGTTTCAGCAGCTGCGGGCTCGGACCATCAGATGATCGGGCCAGTGCAGGTGCTGGTCGTGGGCTTCGATCAGCCGACCTTCACCGGCGAGGTGTTCGCTGAATTCGCCCGGCTACGGGAGGCCGGCCTGGTCCGACTCATTGACGTGCTTCTGGTCGCGCGCTCTGAGGACGGCACGCTCGAGACACTGGAGGCGCCTGAGGCGGCTGCGGCTGATCTTGGTGGACTGGCTGTCGAAGTACTCGGTCAGCCGGAAGATGCAGCAGAATCAGAGATCGCCGAGATCGATGCTGCTGCAATGTGGTCTCTCGCGGATGCCATACCGGTAGGCGGCACCGCCGCTGTGGCACTCATCGAGCACGTCTGGGCCGCTCCTTTGAGCGCGGCGATCCAGCGTGCCGGAGGCACCCTGCTCGAGGAGACCTGGCTGGCCCGGGAGGACCGTGAGCTACTGGAGACCTTGACCGCCCAGCGTTAGAGCTGAGCCGGCAGACACTCGCTGCTTGACGCACTCCGCATCACGAACTTGGACTGAGCATCATCTGCAGATGCGGCACAGTCCACGTGACTGATGCGGAGTCGATCATTATGGTGAGCCGATCTGTATCCGTTGCCGCTTGGCCTGCGAGATACCTCGGCAATTGAGATAGTGTTTCCTGTCTTTGACTTTCGGTCCGGAACCTCGCATCGTTCGGGTCACTGACCGCATGGGCGGTTGTCAAGGCTGCCACCAAGACGGAGGAGGATCGGATGTCAGTCCCCAGCACCCCACAGCCGGCTTCGCGCAGTCGAGTGGTCATCGACGCCCCCAGACTCTGGGGTGGCGGCGTGGCGACCGCACTGGTGGCCGCGCTGGTAGCGGCGGTTGGCGTATTGGTCTGCCGCAACGTGTTGGACGTAAAGCTGGTCG
>DATEWO010000232.1:0-22204 GCA_035257925.1 Propionibacteriaceae bacterium
CCAGGCCGGCGATGAGCTGCTCATCGTGACACCTGAGAACCAGCGGCTGAACACCGAGGAACGCCTCAGAGCGGTTGGACAGCGAGGCCGGCTGGCCCGCTGGCGCGCCGGCGCCGAGGAGTGATGCAGGGCATTCACAGAAACTTTCCGCCTCAGCTTGCTGCGTTTCCGGCACACAAAACCCTGATGGCCTGTTCCTGGTGGAGCACCGGCCTACTTTGAGGTCGACGGCGCGGGCCGCATCGCCTACATGCGCGCACTCTGCTCGGGATATCGGCCGGTCGCTGATCACTAGCGCGCCTCACACAGCACCGTCGGGCCCTGACGTGAACCGGATCACCTGTTGCAACACCCTGGTCTTGCATCACCAGCGAGTCCCGAGAGCGACAACCAGAGTGCTTTGGGCTCACTGGTGGTGCAAATGCAGGGAGTGGCTTTGATCAGCCGCCCAGCGCGGGACTTGGGCTCGGTGACTGGGAGGGCAGACAGAGCGTCCTGGTGTCGACCTGGTACGTGGTCCTGGCTCCCTTGTTGAAGCCGCCGTACTTGTTGCCCACGAGTACGTCCACGGTACGGTCAACCCGCTTGTCTGAGCGTACGATCGCCTCTTTGAAGAAGGACTTGACGAACAACACCTCGGGATTGTTGCCATCAGCGCCGACGATGACGGTCTTCTGGATCTTCTCCACGGTGTTGGTGGTGAGGACAACTCGGAAGCCCTTGCCGCGTAGCGATCGTCCCACATCGGCCGCCAGGCCCTTCCGGTCGCCGCCGTTGTACACCCTGACGACAACCTGGGCGGACTTCAGCTGACCCTTTTCCACGACCTGGTCGACGCACGGCTCTGGGGGCAGTGGCGGGATCGGCTTGATGATGTTGTTGTACCCCCACCAGGCTCCGTACAAGAGCATCCCGAACAAGATCAGGAGGGTAACCGGGGTTCGGACCACACGGAAGATCCGACCAATCAACGTCGAACTCCTTTACCTCCGCAGCCACCCCGATGCGTGAGTTGCGAGCTCCTCCCGTGCCCGACCCCCCGTGCGGTGAGAGCCTACCTGGAGTTCGGCGTTACTTCAGGTCAAGCACTCTTGCGTGCATCGTTTGTCGCTGCTGGAGCGCGGCCCGTAGCGCGCGATGCAGCCCGTCTTCGAGGTAAAGCTCCCCGCGCCACGACACAACGTGGGCGAACAGGTCCCCGTAGAAGGTTGAGTCCTCCTCGAGCAGAGCCTCCAGGTCCAACGTCCGTTTGGTCGTCACGAGCTGGTCCAAGCGCACCTGGTGCGGGGCGATAGCCGCCCACTGCTTCTGGACGTAACCATGATCTGGGTACGGGCGTACGTCCCCGACGCGCTTGAAAATCACTGTGACACTCTAATCAAGTTTCTGAGGGCAACTCCATGGTGCGTCGTTACGATTTGGCCATGAGCGAGCCGGTTACTGAACAACTCACCGAGGATGTGCAACGGATCGTTCAGGGTTACACCTTCGACGAGCCAGCCATCGAGCTCGGCGTCTTGATGGAAAACGACGCCCCGATTCAATCCGCCATCATCCGCATCCCCTTGAGCATGCTGAACCGGCATGGGCTCGTCGCCGGCGCGACCGGTACCGGGAAGACCAAGACACTGCAATTGATGGCTGAGCAGATCTCGGCTGCCGGTGTGCCGGTCTTTGCCGCCGACATCAAGGGTGATCTGTCCGGGATCGCCTCGCCCGGACAGCCGAATGACAAGCTGCTTGGACGGACCCAGAAGATCGGCCAGAACTGGCAGCCGCGAGCGTGCCCGACGGAGTTCTTCGCCCTCGGCGGCCAGGGCAACGGCGTGCCGCTGCGGGCCACCATGAGTTCATTCGGCCCGGTGTTGCTGTCAAAGGTGCTCGGTCTGAATGAGGTGCAAGAGTCATCACTGGGTCTGGTGTTCCATTACGCCGACAAGGCCGGGCTGCCGATGCTGGACCTCAAGGATCTGCGGGCGGTGCTGACCCATCTCACCAGCGACGAGGGCAAAGCGGAGCTCAAGAACATTGGCGGCCTGAGCGCCTCGACCGTCGGTGTGATCCTGCGTACCTTGATCACTTTCGCCGATCAGGGTGCCGAGGCCTTCTTCGGTGAACCTGAGTTCGACACCGCCGACCTGCTGCGCGTCACCGCGGACGGTCGGGGAGTGGTGTCCCTGTTGGAATTGCCTAATCTGGTGGACCGGCCAGCGGTCTTCTCCACGTTCTTGATGTGGCTGCTTGCCGACCTGTTCCATGAGCTACCGGAGGTCGGTGACGTCGAGAAGCCGAAGATGGTCTTCTTCTTCGATGAAGCGCACCTGCTGTTCGATGACGCCTCCAAGGCGTTCCTGGATGCCATTGCACAGACCGTGCGGCTGATTCGCTCCAAGGGCGTCGGCATCTTCTTTGTTACTCAGACGCCGAAAGATGTGCCCGACGACGTGCTGGCACAGCTGGGATCGCGGGTCCAGCACCAGCTCCGGGCCCATACGCCCAACGACGCCAAAGCGCTTAAGCAAACCGTGGCCACGTTTCCCAAGTCACACTACGACTTGGCTGAGACACTGCAGCAGCTCGGCATTGGTGAGGCCGTCGTCACGGTGATGGATCCCGACGGCGCCCCGACCCCGGTGGCCTGGACTCGGATGCGGGCACCGGAGTCACTGATGGCACCTACTCCGGACGAGGTGCTGCGGCCGGGGATTGCAGCATCGGCACTGATGGCGAGGTACGGGCAATCGCTTGATCGTGACTCCGCTCATGAGATTCTGGCTCGGAAGCTGCAGGCGGGAGCCGAGGCGGCTGAACGAGAGCGGTTGGAGAAGCAGGCCGCGGCTCAGGCCGAGGCGGCAGCTAGCGAGCGGGCGAAGGCCCAGGCCGCTGCCGAGCGTGAGGCGCGGGCCGCGGCGCGTACCCAGTCGCGTAGCCCACAACGCCGCGAGAAGTCGGTAGTGGAGCAGATTACGGCTTCGAGCGCGTTCAAGCAGTTCGCACGAACAGCCGGTACGGAGATCGTCCGCAGCATCTTTGGGACGGCGCGCCGTCGCCGCTGAAAGGGTGCCTGCTGTACCCAGGTTGCTCACGCTGTACATGGCATGCACGCCAGGTACAGCGTGTGTATCCCACGTAGCGTGGGATACCGCGGGCGAGCTAATCAGCTGGTGCTCAGCCGGAGTGGTGCCCTTAGGCGACGCGGTTGAGATTCCTGCTCGCTCCATCGGCGTTGGCACAACGAAGTCACGCCGAGTGTGCCATCATGATCATGTACAAGGTGAGCACCTCCGCTCGCCGTAGTAATCCGACGTATTCCTTGATCACACCAAGCAGCTGTCCCTGGGCTGCGCACTCGGATTACTGCGGGGAGGCATAAGGTGGACCAGACCTTGATCGACAACACTGTGACCGTCAAGGAGCGCCATGTCCCTCTCCAGTCCTGACACCCCGCCCTCTGAGGTACCCGAGGCCGACTGGGCCGAACAGGCGGTCGCCGCCGACCCGTTGGCCGAAGCCGAGGCCCAACCGAACGCGGTACCCGCGAACATCGCCCGAGGCATCCGTGAGGCCGACGATGCGGACCTGGTCGAGCAGGAAACAGTGGTATACGGCGAGGACGAGGACAGCCGCTAGCACTACTGGTGATCATGACGGGCCAGCCGGTGATGGATTGTGCAGTCCTCGGCGCGGGACCCGCCGGCCTCGCTGTGAGTGCGGCGCTTGCCGTTCGCGGTGTCGATCATGTTGTCCTGGAGCGGGGCAGGGTCGGTGAGACTTGGCGGACCCAGCGGTGGGATTCCTTTCGGCTGAACACGCCAGGTTGGATGAATCAGATGCTCGGCGGGCAGGTGCCGAGCGCGTTCGCTGTCGGAGCTGAAGTCGTGCAACGGCTGGACGCGCTGGCCGCCGAGTGCCCGGTACGCCCGGGCACCCAGATTGCAGGCCTGGCGCCCAACAGCGCCGGATATGTCGTCCCGACCGGCGAGGAGGTTCTCTACGCACGCACCGTCGTCGTCGCGACCGGTGACCAGAATGTTCCCCGGGTGCCGCCGCTGGCCAGAGATCTTCCTGACTGGATAGCTCAGCAGCACACTGCGGACTACCGCGGACCGGCTTCGCTGCCCCCAGGCGGCGTTCTTGTTGTGGGCAGTGCCCAATCCGGCTGTCAGATCGCCGAGGATCTGCTCTCCGCGGGTCGGCGGGTCGTTCTCGCGACGAGTCCGGTCGGACGGCTGCCCTGGAGGCACCGCGGCCGGGACAGCTTGGAATGGCTGGTGGAGGCAGGCTTCTTTGACCAGCGACCCCAGGACCTTCCTGATCCGGGAATGATCAATGCTGCGCAGCCGATCCTCGGCGCAGGAGGCCGCAGCCTCAGCCTGCCGTCGCTGGCCCGCTCCGGCGCCACGCTGGTAGGACGCCCGCTGACCATGACCGGCGAGAGCCTGCCGTTCGACGACAACGTCAAGACCAACATCGCCGCCGGCGACGCGTTCGCCGCGCGGGTTCGAACGATGATCGATGAGCTCATTCGGCAGCGCAAGTTAGACGCGCCGCCATCGGATCCGGACGACACGGACCAGCCTGTCGATCTGACCCCTCCCGCAGCGCTGAACTTGCGCGACGAGGACATCAACAGCGTCGTCTGGTGCACCGGCTTCACCGGTGACTTCTCCTGGCTGACCCCTGAGCTTGTCGGCGCTGGCGGTCAGCCTCTACGGGACGGTGTATCGGGGCCAATCCCGGGTCTTTGGTACGTCGGGCTCCGCTGGCTCACCCGGCGCCGCTCTGCCATCCTTCTCGGCTTCCCAGACGACGCCGCAACGATCGCTGATGCGGTCAAAGCTCACCTATCAACTCGTAGCACCGGCTGATCACTCCCCTCCGGAAACCGGTCAGGTGCACCATCAACTCGCCGATTTCGGTGTTGTTGGTGACCACTTTCTGGGAGGAGCTCACGCTCCACCCAGTGTTCGCGGCCGGTAGCAGCGGCCTGGCTGCACTATGTTGCTAGGCGTGAAGGCACGGTCGGGGATTGCCCAAGCGGCTGCGCTGGTGACCGGACTAACCGCCTTCTCAGCCATTCTGGGCTTCTTTCGCGATGTCGTGATTGCCAGCGTGTTCGGCGCCGGCGCCCAACTCGATGCCTACCTGGTTGCCCAGGGGCTGATGAATCTTGTCCTTGCTCTTATCGCCGGCGCGATGGCGAAGGCGACTGTGCCTGTCCTGGCCGCGCAGAGGAGTACCGACGACGACTCCAACAAAGCGGCGCACACGCTGTCAGTGGTATTGACCGTGACGTTGGTCGTCTTGGGACTCGGTTCGCTCCTCATGGCCCTGGCCGCGAGCTCCGTGGTGACTGTGTTGGCGCCGGGCTTCGAGGGCGCACAGGCTGACCTGGCCGCATCGCTCACGCGCATTGTGCTGATGGCGACGGTGTTGATTGCGGGTACCAACCTGCTCGCTGCTGCGGCGGAGGCGCATCGCCGGTTCTTCTGGTCCGCGCTGCAAGGGGTTCCGTTCAACCTGACCATGATCGCGGCGGCGGCCTTGTTCGGGCCGCGGTACGGGGTCTACGCCCTCGCCGTCGGATTCGTCGTAGGCTCAGCAGCCCGGTTGCTCTGCCAGCTGGTGCCAATTCGTGCACTCGGTTTGCGGTTGCGCGCGTCTTTTGACGTCAAGGATCCGGGATTTCGGGCCATCGCAAAGTTGATACCGCCGCTGCTGGTGGGCAGCGCCCTCGGCAACGTCAACACCATGGTCGATCGGGCTGTCGGCTCGATGGTGGGCGAGGGGACCATCTCGGCGTTGAGTTACGCCTGGCGAATCATCTCGCTCGGCGAGACCTTGCTCGTCTTGTCGCTGCTCACCGCGCTCTATCCCGCGTTCGGGGCCGCCGCCGGCAGGCGCGATCTGGATGAGATGAAGCGGCTGGTTGGCCGAGGCTTGGGAACAGTCGCGACAGTGCTGATGCCGGTGTGGGGATTCCTGATCGTCTGCGCGGTCCCGGCAGTAGCGCTGCTGTTCGAGCACGGCAGTTTCGGGCCCAGTGATACACAGCGGACAGCGACAGCGCTGTTGTGGTACGCGCCTGCTCTGCTGGCCCTTGGGTGGCGCGAGATGGTGGTGCGTGCTTCGTATGCACTGGGAGACTCGCGCCGGCCAGTGCTGGTGTTTGTCTTTGCCATGGCGATCAACGTGGTCGGCGATTTCACCCTTGGGCTGACCTTCGGCATCGCCGGCTTGGCGGCCTCGACCTCGCTGTCCGTGGTGTTCGCCGCAGTGGCAAATACCTGGATGCTGGGTCGGCGGCATGGCGCGGTCGATCTCCGATCATTGCCTGTCATGGTGGGCCGTACGGCCCTCGCTGCTGCGGTCGGCACCGCCGCCGGCGCTGTGGTCTACCGTCTGCTCGGTCCAGTTGTCGGCACAGGGTTTGTCAGCGAGCTGTTGTTGGTGTCGTCGGTGGGGTTGACCCTGCTGGCAGTCTTCATCGGTGTCTTGTATGCCCTGCGTGCCCCGGAGCGGCGCCTACTCACCGAGGCAATAGATGTGGTTGCGCGGCGCCATCGATGACCTTCTCTGCAGCCCAGGGTTGGTTGGGGTGGATGTCGTCTTAGGCAGGTCGCACGAGGACGAATGGTGTGCTGGTGAGATGTTGGCCCAGCGGGTTGTCGCTGAGCACGGCTCCCAGCGTCTCGGCAGACAGAGATCGCGGAGAGACCGCGCGGATCGAGCCGCCGAAGTCGTTGAGGTCGACAATGCTGACGCCGATGTCCAGCGCCCGCTCAAGGTCGGCGCAAATGTGCTGAGCGACGTCGGTGTCCAGCGGTGGCAGGAGCACGTGCTCGTACGCCGTGTGGGGCCCTCCGTCGACGTCGCGGGCGATCGGTCCAGCGATTCGATAGAACGTTCCACGCCTACCCAACGGCCGCGTCAAAGCCCCTCCGATTGCCGCGGCGATGATCCGCATTGAGCCGACGGTACGGATGACGTACTCCATCTTCTCCGGGACCGAAAGCCCACGTGCATGGTCGCCGCGCGGGCGGACGTAGCGGGCCAGCGTCCGAGCCAGTCGGCCAGGCTGCACGGTGTTGATGTCCACTGTGTGGCCGGTGAGCAGGATGACGACCTTCTCACTTATTCCAACGGTGTCGCCAGGCCGCGCCAGCTCGAGGTACTCCTTCAGCGCCAGTACCAGATCATCACTCTCGTCCAGCCACCGGGTATGCAGCGGAAGGCGCAAGTACTTAACCCCGGCGACGCTCACCTGAGTCCAGGGAGCGACCTGTTCGTCAGCATTCTCCGCAGAAATGCTCATGTCGGCTCCTAGTGTGTTAGGGAAGGGGAGCAAGTGACTGATGTGATCACTTTTGACGATAGGACACCTGGAGACGGCTGAGAGTCCCCCGAAAAACCGGCGAATCGCCCTGGGCGATCGCGCATCACCGTGATCAGAACATGATCAAACTAACTGATTCACCGCTGGCTCGTTGCAACTTCGGCCAAATGGTTCAAAGGTTCAGAGGTAATTCACCGAGATGTGGCAGTCGCCGGGATGGCAATCGCCGGGATGGCCTCGCTGTCTCCTCAGGCAGGTCGAACCAGCACGAATGGTGTGCTCGTGAGCCGTTGGCCCAGCGGATTGTCGCTGAGCACCGATGCCAGCGTCTCAGCACACAGTGATCTCGGAGAGACTGCTCGGATCGAGCCGCCGAAGTCGTTGAGGTCAACGATGCTGACGCCGATGTCCAGTGCCTGCTCGAGGTCGGCACAAATGGTCTGCGCGGTCTTGCCATCCAGAGGTGGGAAGAGTACGTGTTCGTACGGTGGGCGTCCGCCGTCGATGTCTCGGGCGATCGATCCAGCGATTCGATAGAACGTTCCATGCACGCCAAATGGCCGAGTCAAGGCACACCCGATTGTCGCGGGGATGATCCGCCTGAAGCCGACGTTGCGTACGACGTACTCCATCTTTTCCGCGACCGCAAGCCCCTTGGAATCGGTGCGCGGACGGACATGAGCAGCCAGGAAGCGAGCCAGTCGACTGGGCTGCACGGTATTGATGTCCACCGTCCGGTGCGTGAGCAAGATGACGACCTTCTCGCTCACTCCAACGGTGTCGCCTGGGCGAGCCAGCTTGAGGCTGTCCTTCAGCGCCAGTACCAGATCATCAGTCTCGTCCAGCCATCGCGTATGCAGTGGAAGACGCAAGTACGTACCACCAGCCACCTTCACTTGAGTCCACGGGTTGGCGCGTCTGTCAGCCTTCGGCTCGATGGCAAAGCTCATGTCGACTCCTCGGGGAAGTTGATGGAGTGAAGCATGTGACTGATGTGATCACCCATGATGATAAGGCTCCTGGAGTCGGCGGAGAGTTCCGAAAGGTCGGCGTGTCGCCCTGGACGATCGCCGATTGCAGATCAGAAACGCGATCACGCTAGCGGATTCGCGGGTTGCTCGTTGGAACTTCGAACAAGTAGTTCAGGGGTACTGAACGCCGGAGGTCGAGTCGCAAGTGGCATGCCGTCATGCGGGCTGACATGATCGGCTTGTGGCGTCAGAACCGCGCATGGTTTCGCTGGGCTTCGGCAAGTTCGCTCGGTCAGACCGCATCTACGCGCTCGAGCCTCTGCTCGGCGACGAGCGTGGCGACGGCCACCGCACCAAAGTGTGGGTGGATGGCGTCAAAGATCCGATCATCGCCGCGCGCACTGAGGCGACGATCCTGCGTGACATGGGTCAGGAGGCTGCCGCGATAGAGGCGCCTTTGATCGATGAAGCGATGGATCTGGCGTCCCGGCTGGCAGCTGCGGCAGAGGCTGGACGGGTTGACCTTAACGATCTTGGACGCCGGGCCCGCCGGCTACTGGCGACCACCACCCGGCGCGAGTGACCCTGCGGGATCACTCTCGATCTTGTTAGCAGCCGTCCGAAGGTAGGCGATATGCCTATTGATCCGTGCGCCTCAGATCTCTGGCTTTGATCCAGATCTGGCGTCCGTCCGGCCCGCGTACCCGCCCCCACCACTCGCCGCGCTCGCGTACCCAATAGTCAAGGGTCCCCGCTGCGGCCCAGGTTGCCATCTCAACCTCGATCGGTGGTCGCACTTCTCGCCGCTCCTCTGGTGTTCGCTGCCCGTACTGGTTGTAGACGACATCCATGTCCATTGCCATCCGGCACGCTTCGTCTTCTCCAAGATCGACAGCACGCCAGCCCATCACGCCTCCGTCGTAGACGCCCCACCGCCCGCTGCCGATGTGTCGCGCCTCAAATCTCACCCATCTATTAGAACACGAATGCGATTAATTACTCATCCCTAAACCGCGTGATCGGCGAGGACGCCTTCCAAGTCGCCAATGTGAACTGCTTTCACCCACTTCTCGATCAGTGCGCGCAGCTGCGTCACATCGTCACTCATCTATCCCTTTCTCGTCGGTCGATCCGAGCTGCGTCATCGTGTTTAGAGTGACAAATCGGTATCCGTGGGCGCGATAGTCCTCGATGATTCCTGGCAGCGCGGCAACCGTCGCTGCCCGATCGCCACCGCCGTCGTGCAGCAAGATCACCGGATGCTCCTCGGTGAGCCCGGCCGCGGCCCGCTTCCTGATCACTACGGCGAACTTCTTCTCTCCGGTCGGGGGGTCTGCCCAGTCCCGCGTGTCCACTGACCACAAAATCACCGAGAGGCCGGCATCACGACTGACCTTGCCTGCGCCTTTCACGATTCCGCCGGGTGGACGGAACAGACATGGCTTGGGTCCTGCCGCGTCAACCACTGCACGACGAGTGCGCTCGATCTCGCTGGCCAGTGTTGTCCGGTTCCAGCCGCTGGCCGTCCGCGGAATCGTGTGCGACCAGGTGTGATTGCCCAAGGTATGCCCTTCAGCGAGGACTCTCCGCAGCATCTGTGGCTCGGCTGCCACCTTTTTGCCTACCACGAAGAAGGTTGCCTGTACCTGCGCCTGCCGCAGGATATCGAGCACCGCAGGCGTCGATCGTCCTGGACCGTCGTCGAAGGTCAGTGCCACAGTCCGTAATGGAGTACCCGCCTCGTCCTGAACCGCCGGCGCAGTCCGGATGATGGCAGTCGTGGCCGGCGGGCATTCAGGTTGTGGTGCGCTGGTCGCCTTGTCGGACGCCTGGATCGGTGCTGGTTTCGGTGCGACGGCTCCCTGGTCATCGCGCACCGCAACAACGACGGTGTGGGTAACCACCATGGCGAGCACAGCAACCAGTGCACAGAGCACGCTGACTCGATCCCATCGGACGCGCAGCTGAGCGCGGCCAACCGGCGTACGGCTTGTCTGCGCCGTACGGCCCAGCGGCGGCGTCGCAGCCACGACCTCATCCTGCCCTGTCAGAGCTCGCGAACCCGCGATCTGCCGCGTGTGGCGGACGAGGGATAATTTCGACACTTCCGATGTCACTGCCCGCGTGGTTTCTGCATGAAATAGGCGCCGCGAATGACGCTAGGGGTCGAGCCCGCGGACTCGTGTTCTCAGTCCGCCTTCCAAATCGTGTTCAAGCTGTACGGCTGACCGTTGCGGTACGTGATCGCTCGGCAAGCTCTGCGCCATACTGACGGCCCAGTCGGGAACGAACAACAACCGCGGTCACACCGGTAAGCAGGACAACGGCGATCAACATCGCCAGCTGACGTGCCTCTCCCTCGAGCAGCGTGGCCGCGATGCCGTTTTGGTTGTTGGTTCGGTTGAAGACGCTGTGTAGCAGCCCGACAAGGAGAAGGCTGTCGCTGGTTCCGCGACGGAAGACCGCCAGCATCGGCCGCACGAGCAGGCCGAGGATGAGGTAGAGGCCGAAGGCGCCTGCGAACGAGGCGAGCGTCACCGGCTGGCCGAGGAAGAACAGCAGCGGCAGGTGGATCGCTGCGAACGGTATGGCAGTCAAAAAGGCGGCGATGAGCCAGTTATGGCGCTCCTCGAGCCGGGTCTGGAACAGCCCGGTCCACGCCACCTCTTCCCAGAGGTTGATGACGATGAAGTTGACGACCAGAAGCATCAGCTGGCTGGCGAGGAATGAGGGGACGTCGATGGAGCGGAGCTGGTCGCCCATGAGGAGGGCCAGAGTCACGGTGAGGGTGGGCAACCCGAATAGGACCGCCAGCCACCAGCCGGGGTTTACCCGCCAATGGAAGGCCCGGCGGAAGAGGCTCCGCACCCCCAGGCGACCGTTGCGAGCCCAGGTAACGAACAGCGCTGCTGGGAAGAGCGACAGCACCAGTACGCCGCCGGTGAGTTCATCGGGTGCGATATGCAACGCGGCCGCAAGTCCACCGCCGGGGATCACGCCGTGGTAGGCCAAACCCCAGAGAAATGCCAATGCGTAGGCCAGGGAGAAGCCGAGGAGGAGGAACGTCGCGAGCGGTCGCCGCGCCGCGGCCTGCAGCAGCCGGCTGCCCGACGTTGATGGTCGGACTGGGGGTGTTGCTGATCTCATGACGCGTCTCCTTGTGGCATCAAGACCGGCTGTCGGGAGAAGTACTGGGCTCGCATGATGGCTCCCTATCCGTGAATATTCGATGCCTCGACACTAAGCAGCTGGCAGTCGCAGCTGCGTCGTCGTGCGGTCGGATGTAGGCCTAAGACCAGCCGACGAGACCACCTCCTACTCGAGTAGGAGGTGGCCGGGAAGTCTTAGAGGGTTACTTAGAGGGTTACATTGTGTGCCGGATCCGACACCTGGTGCGCAGGTATGGGTTCAACATGCCGGTCCTCATCCGGTCAGCTGCTTGGCGTCTAGTGTCGGGGGATGCACGAGTCACAGCACCTCAGCACCTACATCGAGCGGCCCGCTGCAGAGGTCTACGCATACGTTGCAGACCCGGCGAACCTGCCGACGTGGGCGGCCGGGTTGAGTGGCTCCATCGAAGAGCGGGAGGGACGCTGGTTCGCCGAGTCTCCCATGGGTGAGGTCGAAGTGACCTTGGCGCCGGAGAACCCGTACCTCGTCCTCGACCACGACGTGAAGCTGCCCGATGGAACCACGTTCCACAACCCGATGCGGGTAATCCCCGCCGGCTCTGGCTGTGAGGTGGTGTTCACGCTTCGCCGCCGGGCGGACCAATCGGATGGTGACTACGAGGCCGATGTGAGAGCGATCCGGACAGACCTGACGACCCTCAAGAGGCTCCTTGAGCGCTGAGCGAGGGATCCCAGATCCGGCGGCGCTGTGGACGAGCGGCGTCTTCGTCGAGGAAGCCAGGGCCTGGGTTGCCGCGCAGCTCCTACCTCGGGGCAGCCGGCTCACCGGCGACTGGGAGCAGCCGCATGCCAGAGTCTGGTCGAGCACCATCTGGTTCGAGACGACTGAGGGTCGCGTCTGGTTCAAGGTGAGCGGCAGCGGCACCGCGTACGAGCCCGCGCTGATAGCTCTCCTCGGTGAACTGCGTCCGGGCCTGGCACCAGACGTGATCGCGCACGACGACAACCGCGGGTGGTCGCTCACCCGGGATGGCGGTCCGATACTTCGGTCCGTCGTGGCGCCCGATGCGTTATGGCCGTACTGGGAACGGCTGCTGCCTCGGTACGCCGAGGCGCAGCTCGCCCTCGCCGAGCACCGACCCCGCCTGCTCTCAACCGGAACCCCTGACCTCGGTCCTGCGCAACTGCCCGTGGAGTACCGCCGGCTGCTCGCTGAACTCACCGCCCGGTCCACCGCGGAGGGCGGGTTGAGCCAGGAGCACGCAGCTGTCCTCGAGCGCCTGCTCCCGGCTTACGACAGCTGGTGCGCCGAGCTGGCCGCGTCGCCGGTGCCAGACAGTCTGCAGCACGATGACCTGCACTCCAGCAACGTCTGCTGGCCGGGAAATGTGAACGACCTGTCCTCGGTTCGGATCACTGATTGGGGTGATGCATCCGTCGGGAACCCCCTTGGAACGATGCTCGCCACCTTGAACTCGATTGCTTTCCACGCAGGAGTGCTGCATGCCGACCGGCGGATGGACGACCCGCGCATGCTAAGGATTCAGGACGCGTACCTCGAGCCCTTTACCAGCCTGGGCAGCCGGAAGGAGCTGCTGCGCTGGGTGACGCTGGCCCGCAGCACCGGCTGCGTGACTCGTGCAGTCTCCTGGGAGAGTGCCCTCCTAGAGGCGCCGGCGACGGTGGTCGCAGCTGAGGAGTTCCCGGTACGAGGATGGTTGCTTGAGCTGCTCGAGCCGTGGGCGGATGTGGACTAGCGCGGCCAGATGATCTTCAGAAAGCGTGATCATGGGTCTAGTTCCGACGCCTCGACGCAGGTCTCCGCGGCCACACTGATACGCCGGCGTCAGCCGCGAGAAGGGCGCCCTACGGCGCGGCCGCTGATCTTGCGCGGCTTGATCTCGATGAACAGGTTCCGGACTCCTTCTGCCCAGGGCACAGGTCCGGTCTCCCAGGCCGATTGGAGCAGGTAGTCGTGAGCCATTGCTTCGGCGAATCCGAGCACCAGAACACTCCAGCCAGACTTGTTTTGCTCATCGATGCTGTCGATCTCAAAGGCGACACTGGTTCGACGGACGAGCTCAGCCAGAGGTCCAGCCGGAGACGTACGAAAAACCACGCTGCCATTGCGATATTGATAGGTCACAGGCAAGATCTGTGGGCCATCCCCGGCCATGAAGCCGATCCGGCCGGCACTGTGTTGCGCCAGGAGCTCCCTGCACTCGGCCTCTGACAGTTCGGCGAAATTGCCGACGGCAGGTTTCTCGTCCTGTGGTGAGGTCATAACCAGACTCTATTCGTGGCGTCGGGGGCGGTGAAGGTAGCTGCGTGATTGCCGGCTTCACCGCCCCGCCCGTTCAGAGTCGCGCCCCACTCAGGTCGAACAAAGAGTCGAAGGTCCCGCAGGAGTCCTGAAAGTGGCCTAAGTCCATCCGGCGTTCCGGCCCTAGGCAGGAATCGATCGACGCCGGATTCTGGTAACGATGTTTGAGAGGGTGAGCGCCGACGACCTGATGTCGCTCGCCGCGAGGCGGCACCCACCGCCTCTGCAGGTCGGTGCCGTGCTGGTCTTCGACGTACGCGGTGGTCTGGATGTCGGTTCCCTGCGAGCGGTACTGCAGCAGCGTATTGCGGCGGTCCCACGGCTGCGGCAACGGTTGCAGAAGGTCCCGCTGGGCTGCGGGCGGCCGGTCTGGATCGATGACCGCGGCTTCAAGCTGGACGATCACCTAACCGTGGCCGAACAACGATCAGAAACCGACGACGCTGCTCTCCTTGATCTTGCGGCCAGCCTCGTCACCAGGCCGCTGCCCGACGACCGTCCCCTGTGGGCTGCCACCTTTGTTCCTGCCCTGACCGGCGGCCGGGCAGCGCTGATCCTCGTCATGCACCACGTTGTGGGCGACGGATTGGCTGGATTGGCCGTCCTCCGCGGGCTCCTCGACGGTTCGCCCATGCCACGGGCCGCAACCTTTCCACAGGCGCCCCCCTCTCGAGG
The DNA here is from genome assembly GCA_035257925.1 of Propionibacteriaceae bacterium. GTDB lineage: Bacteria > Actinomycetota > Actinomycetes > Propionibacteriales > Propionibacteriaceae > Microlunatus. Next base: position 14,437 of record DATEWO010000232.1, read on the forward strand.
CGCGCTCGCACGAGACGCCTGGAGCGACCGTATTCGCTCGCTGCGGCGGCTCCCGAAGGCGCTCGGCCGGCTCTTGGCCGCGTTCGACGAACTCGGTCCGTCCATGGCCCAACGTGCCCAGCCGAGCTCGCTCAACAAGCCGACCGGACCGCGCCGGAGCCTTCGCACAGTCGTGGCAGAGGTGAGCCGAGTCCACGAATTGGCTCACCGCAACGGCGCCACGGTCAATGATCTTGTTCTGTCTGCAGTAACCGGTGCCCTCCATGAGCTACTCACTACGCGCGGCGAAGAGCTGGACAGCCTCGTCGTGTCGGTGCCGTTCGCCTCCCGGACACGTACCGACCCTGACCAACTCGGGAACCGCAGTGGCGTGATCCCAGTAAGACTGCCGACCACCGGAGCTTTCTCCGACCGCCTGGCAGCGGTATCGGCGACTATGCGCGCTGCCAAGCAGCACGAGCGGGGAGCTTCTACGGCGGTCTTGGGACCCGTGTTCCGGCTCCTGGCTCGGCTCGGCGGCTACCAGTACTTCATCGATCACCAATCATTCGTGCACACCTTCGTCAGCAATCTCCGCGGCCCGGACGCTCCGATCAGCCTCCTCGGTTGCCGAGTGCTCGACGTCGTGCCGCTGAGCGTGGCGACCGGCAACATCACCGTCTCCTTTACCGCCCTGTCTTACGACAATCGCCTGGTGATCACCATGACCTGCGACCCGGAGACCTGTCCGGATGTCGACCGGCTGTGCAGTGCCCTCAGGTCCCAGCTCACCGGTTGCTGATGTGTCGAGCCAGTCCTCTTGGGGTATCCGAAATAGATGGCGGGAAGGCCTCGCACAGAAAGGAGAACTGATGACTACGCAGTCGCCACCCGGCGAATCGCAGCCGCAACCCGATGACATGCAAGCGGGCAACACGCAACCTGAAGCCGGCGAGTCGAAGGAAAGCAAGACCCAGGGAGCGATGAGCCGCTGGCCGCGAGATCTCACCGACCTGTGGGGTGGCTGGCAGCCTTTCGGCGCTATGAACTGGCCGTTCCGAGACATCAAGGTCGAAGAATTCACTGATGGCGAGCAACTGGTGATCAAGGCCGAGCTGCCGGGGGTCGATCCCGAGCGTGACATCGATGTGTCGGTCGACAATGGTGTCCTCACCATCGCGGCGGAGCGTCGAGAAAGCAACCGCGAAAAGTTCGACAAGGGCTTCCACAGTGAGTTCCGGTACGGCAGTTTCGTCCGTCAGGTGAGGCTGCCGGCAGGCACGTCACCAGAGGTGGTCTCGGCGACCTATAAGGACGGTGTCCTGGAGATCCGGATGCCGAAGCCATCGGCAGAGGCAGCCTCGCGTCGGATCCAGATCCAACGCGGTTGAGGCGCAAGGCACTGGCCAAACCAGCGGGACCTCTGTCCTCAAGCTGCGAGCGTCGGATCCAAATGCGCGAGCAGCTTTGGATTTGCGGACTTTGGTCCCGCTCGTGAATCTCCTTCGGCCCGTGCGTAGCGCAGGGGCAACCGAGACAGTTGGAATCATGCACAGCGGAGGTTGATCATGACTTTGGATAATGCGGCCTGGTCGCTGCTCGATCGTGGTGGACGCCTGGAGACCTTGGACCGTGACGAATGCCGCCGCCTTCTGGGTTCGACCAATATTGGCCGGCTCGGATACTGCACCGATGTCGGGCCGCGCATCGTCCCGATGAACTACACCTTGGTCAGCGAATCTGTGACCTTCCGTACCGGCATCGATACCGAGGCATCTCACCAGCTTTTTGATCATCCCATTGCGTTCGAAGTTGATCAGGTCGATGAGTTCCTCCAGGCGGGATGGAGCGTGCTTGTGGTGGGAAACGCCCAACCCCTGGACGAAGCCTCCTTGCTTCTCCTTGATGTAGGGCAGTCGCCGGAGCCCTGGCCGGAGGGCAGACGATCGCTGGTCGTCCAACTGCCGCTGACGATGATGACGGGTCGCCGGGTCCACCCGGCCTAGAGGATAGGACCTTGAGGATAGAGGAGGAGCGCAGCTCATGATCAGCCGATCCGCGGGCGGAAGGCCGGACTTCGACGACAGGTCGGAGCGCCACTTCTTAGCATTGGGCCACCAGCAATGCCTTGAACTCATGGAGGCCCATCATCTGGGCCGGGTCGCCTGGCAGGCCGCCGATCTCCCGCAGGTCCTGCCGGTCACCTACGCCATGCACCAGGGCGCCGCCTACTTCCGCACCTCGCCCGATAGCATCCTGGCCGAGCTGGCCCAGCCGACGAGTGTTGCGCTTGAAGTGGATGAGCTGGATCAGCAGAACCGGAGCGGCTGGAGCATCGTGATGCATGGACGCACCAGCGCCGTGAGCGAGCCAGACGCGCTGGAGGATCTGTGGGCATCGGACTCCCTTGTTCCGTGGGCGTCAGGAAACCGAACGTTGTTCATCCGCATCCGTCCGGATCGCGTCACAGGCCGGATCGTGCAACGGCCAACCTGACGGCTGAGGGTGCCATTGTCGATCACGGACCGCCTGGCGAGAGATATTCCGGCCGTCATACTCTGTTGGGAACATGGCGGCTAAGCGTGGGGAGAGCGAGCCGGGACCTGCAATCTCGACGGATCCCGACGGTGATCAACGGCTGTCTGTTGAGTTGTTGATGAGCCAGCTTGTCGAGCAGGCGTCGTTGATCTTGACAGCTCAGGAACGGCTCCGGCGCCTTCTGACGGCCAACCGCTCAATCGTGCAAGAGCTGTCCCTGCCCGCTGTGTTGCACCGCATTGTCGACACGGCGCGCGATGTCGCGGACGCCCGGTACGCCGCACTGGGCGTCATCGGCGCTGATGGCTTGCTGGAACAGTTTTTGCATGTGGGATTGGACGAGGAGACAGTCCGGTCAATCGGTGAGCTCCCGAAGGGGCGCGGCGTACTAGGGGCCTTGATCGACGATCCCAAGCCGATTCGGCTGACCCGGATTGCCGACGATCCCCGGTCGTCGGGTTTCCCGGCCGGCCATCCACCGATGTCCACCTTCCTCGGCGTACCCATCCGCAGCCGCGACTCGGTATTCGGCAATTTGTATCTGACGGATCGCATCGACGGCGGACCGTTCACCGCCGAGGATGAGGAGCTCGTCTTGGCCTTGGCCGCGACGGCAGGGATTGCGATCGAGAACGCGCGACTGTACGAGGAGTCCCGTCGACGCCAGGAGTGGCTGCGAGCTTCCGGCGAAATCAGTCGCCAACTGCTCGACCCGGAAGCTGAGCACTCCGAGACCCTTCATCGCATCGCTACGAGTGTGAAGCGCCTGGCCTCAGCCGATGTGGTGACGCTGGTGAGACCGGCCGACGATGATCCAAGCCAGTTGGAGGTAGTCGTTGCCACCGGTGCGGCCGAACGCGAGCTGGTCGGACTTCGTTACCCGACGGAGGACAGCATGGCTTGGCAGGCGATGCAGCAGGGTCACGGCGTGCGAGTCGAAGCGGTGGATCAGCTACCAGGCATTTACCTGCACCTGCGTCCGTACGTCCCGGTATGCCAGGCAATGGCCCTCCCACTCAGAGGCGAAACCGGTCCGCGGGGTGCGATTGTGGCCGGCCGGATCACCCCGCACACACCCTTCACCGATGCTGACCTCGATATGGCTGAGACCTTTGCGGGTCAGGCGGCCATCGCGTTAGAACTCAGCGACGCTCGAGCTGATCAGCAGCGCCTGGGTGTTCTGCTAGATCGCTGGCGCATTGCCGGTGACCTGCATGATCACGTCATTCAGCGGCTGTTCGCCACAGGACTCAGTTTGCAAAGTATCGCCTCGACGGTGAACGAGGAGAGCATTGAGCAACTCCTCACCCGCACTGTCAACGAGCTCGACGAAACCATCCGGCAGATCCGGTCCACGATCTTTGCACTACGGGAGGATTCGTCCCGGTCGGTACGAGGTGCCGCCCTCGCTGTTGTCAATCAGCTCACGCCGGTGCTGCCGGTGCATCCGGACATACAACTTGTGGGGCCGCTGGACACCGTCGTTGACCACGCGATCATCGGTGACGTGGAGGCGGTGCTGCGAGAATCGTTGACCAACGTTGTCAAGCATGCTCAAGCCACGAAGGTCCGAGTCCGGGTCCAAGGTGACGGCCAGCGTCTGGCACTTACCGTCACCGACAACGGAATTGGTCTGGGCAACAGCGCCCGACGCAGCGGTTTGGAAAATTTGCAGCGTCGCGCTGAGCGTTATGGCGGCGACTTCAGTGTCGGTAACGAACCAGAAGGGGGCCTGCGGTTGCAATGGTCGATCCCGCTTCACCCGTAACTAACCTCAAGCCCATCCGGGTCTTCATCCTCGACGATCATGAGCTGGTTCGGCGGGGACTGATTGACCTGCTCACCGCGACCGACGATCTGATCATCGTCGGGGAGGCCGCGACCGCAGGTGATGCCTTACGTCGCATCCCGGCCGCCGCACCCGATGTCGCCCTGCTCGATGCCAGGTTGCCGGACGGCAGCGGCATCGACGTCTGCCGAGAGATCCGCTCGTCCCATGAGAACGTCCGGTGCCTGATTCTGACTTCATACGATGACGACGAGGCGCTGTTTGCCGCGGTGATGGCCGGGGCCTCCGGATATCTGCTCAAGCAGATCGGTGGCAACAGTCTGGTGGAGGGCATCCGGCAGGTCGCGGCAGGTCGGTCGTTGCTGGATCCGGCGGTGACTGAGAAGCTGCTCAATCGGCTCCGGAATCCCGTCGAGGCTGATCCACTGGCCAGCACGCTCACCACGCGAGAGCGGGAAATCCTCGATCTCATCGCTGACGGATGCACCAATCGGCAGATTGGTGAACGGCTGTTCCTGGCAGAGAAGACCGTAAAGAACTACGTCTCTGGCCTGCTCACCAAGCTCGGCATGCAACGCAGGACGCAGGCCGCGGTGTATGGAGCAACCCTGCGTCGGCGGACCGGCGGGAAGTCGCCGGGGAGCGCTTGAGAGGTGTTTTGGCTCTCTAGGTCCACGACCCTTCCATGGCCAACTCTTGCACCTCAAGGACCTCGGTCACCGCATCCGGCTAAGGGGCGGCTGGCCCGCAAACGAGTCGGATCAGTCTTCCCAAGGCGGCGTGCGATCCATCTTGCGGTAGTACTTCGCTAGGTGGCTCTTGACTCGATCGGTATCTGCGTCCGGAATGTCCACGCCGCCCCGAGCACCCTGCATGACGCCGCCGGCTGCCATGACACCGCGTGGCACAGCGACGAGTTTGCCTTTGACCACATCGCAGATGAGCAGCTTGTACGCCGTGAAGTTGTCCTTGTTATCCGCGTCATACCAGACGTGTGTGTCTCGATACTTCTGGTTCGGCTCATCCTCTGCATCGGCCCACTTGCGTACCCGCTTCTCGGCTGCGTCACCGTCCCACTCACGGTCGGCATCCGCCAGATCGAAGTCCTTGAAGCTCGTGACCGCCATCGAGACTCCTTTCGGTGCGTACCTAGGGTTCGTCAAGACTTCGCAAGCCGCTTGGCGAGTAGCTTCTTCCCCTCGTCGGCACCTTTGCGGCTCTCGTGTTGCGCCTTGCGGAAGAAATCAGCGAGTTCGTCATCTCCGGCGAGCGCGGCGTCCTCGATGTAAGTCTCTAGCCGCAGCACATTGCTCAGGCAGGCTTCGGTGAACCAGATGATGTCGTAGTCCTTGTCCTTGGTACCGGTGACGTTGCCAAACTCAGGGTTGCGGGTCATGGCTCTCCTTCACTTCTGCTGCGACGACTTTCTTAGAGGGTTCTGCTTGCACCTACCCCACGATGAGCCTTCGTCTCGGTGGCTCTTGCGAGGTCGAGGAGTTTGTGGTGTGACCAGGACGACAACGCCAGGCGCACCAGCGGTTTGGGCAACACTCCGCGTCGGGGCGAAGCTGTGGCGGTGAGATGTGCGACTGCACCGTTGGCAGCTTGATCAACTGACAGACAACACCCCACATCGCCGATCACTGGCACGTGGTCATACCAGTGCACCGCATTGCCGCGTTCGGACTCAGTCGGGCGACGCCAGTGCTGCAGAGCGTCGAAGGCGCTGTCCGCAACAAGGGTGTGTCGGCTGTATGCGGTGTCAAGCACAGCGGACGGGGCGCATCGAATGAGTCGGTGCCTGGTTGTCGGTGTGCGTTTCGCCATGAGATGTCTGCTGCTGGATACCCGACTTGGCCCTTCGGAAACATTTCTCGCAGAATCACCCCCCAGCCGGCAGGCCGACCAGGCGCTGAGCGCAGAACGGTCATCTCGGGTCGCGCGCGGGTGTGATTTTGCGAATTCCTCCCGGTGCCGGACTGTGGGCGCCTATCCCTCGCTGAGAACAGCCTCAGCGAGCCTTTCGACGCGTTCCGGATCGGCAATTGCGTCGATGTCGATGATCTTGCCATCGGCAACAGTGAAACCCATGACTGCGTACGGGCGACCATGCACGGTGATCACCATTCCGGCCGTTCCATTAACCAGCGCCGGGTGCAGCTCGGCACCCGGGAGGGCTCCGAGGAGCGCCTGGCTGGCGACTGCCGCTGGGCCATGGATCACCTTGGGGCTGGCCGGCCGTCTGCCGCCATAGTCGGAGCGGAGTACTACCCCGGGATCGAGCAGCGCGACGAGGCCGTCGAAATCGCCGCCACGCGCTGCCCGGAAGAAGGCGTCGACCACCGCCCGTTGCCGAGCAAGATCAGGATCAGCAGCCGGTATCTGCGCCCCTTTGACACGACGCCTTGCCCGGCTGGCGAGCTGTCGCGCTGCCTCGGGAGATCGACCGACCATGGGAGCGATCTCTTCGAAGGGCAGTTGGAACATGTCGTGGAGTACGAAGGCGAGCCGCTCCGCCGGTGAGAGGGTATCGAGTACGACCAGGAGGGCGAGGCCGACAGAATCAGCTAGCAGTGCTTCCTCCTCGGGTTGCCGCACGCGCTCGGAGCTGATCACGGGATCTGGGATGTGTCCATCGAGCGACTCCTCGCGTCGGGTGTTGCGTGACCGCAAGACGTTCAAGCAGACGCGAGCGACGACGGTGGTCAACCAGCCGCCGAGGTTTTCAACACCACCAGCCCCTGCCCGGCTCACCCGCAGCCAGGTGTCCTGGATGGCGTCGTCCGCCTCAGATAACGAACCGAGCATCCGGTAGGCCACCGCTCGCAGATGAGGCCGGTGCTCCTCGAAGCGATCTGCCAGCCACTCGTTTTCGTCCATCGGTCACATCCTGCTGTTGCCGCGTGTCATAGCAAGTGACACCCCACAGGCGACAGGTGTGACAAGGAGATTGGCATGAAAGCTCTGGTAACCGGCGGCACGGGCACGCTTGGGCGGCTCGTCGTTCCGGGGCTGCACGATGCCGGATGCGACGTACGGGTGCTGAGCCGGCGCAGCCGCGAGGGCGGCGGGGACATCGAGTTTGTGACTGGTGATCTTGCCAGTGGTCAGGGGGTCCATGCTGCGGCGCAAGAGGCCGAGATCATTGTCCATTGCGCAGGCACTATGAAAGGTGATCAGGATAAAGCCCGCCACCTGGTACAGGCTGCCTTGCGGGCGGGAACCCGGCACCTGGTCTACATCTCGGTCGTCGGGGCCGACCGGATCCCGATCACCAGCGGCATCGACCGGGCCATGTTCGGTTACTTCGGGTCGAAGCTGGCGGCCGAGCGGGTAGTGGCGGATTCTGGCGTGCCATGGACGACGCTGCGCGCCACCCAGTTCCATGAGTCGATGTTGCTGCTTGTGCAGCGGATGGCCAAGCTGCCGGTGATAGCGGTTCCGGCTGGGTGGAGATTCCAG
>DATEWO010000233.1:0-2525 GCA_035257925.1 Propionibacteriaceae bacterium
TCAGATCCTCGGCGTCTCGACGCTGAACATGCTGGGCATGGAGCAAAGGCTCGACACGCTCGGGCCGGAAACCACTAAGCGCTACATGCACAACTACAACTTCCCGCCTTACTCCACAGGTGAAACCGGACGGGTCGGATCACCCAAGCGGCGCGAAATCGGACACGGTGCGCTGGCCGAGCGAGCCCTGGTGCCGGTGTTGCCAACGCGCGAGGAGTTCCCGTACGCGATTCGCCAGGTGTCCGAAGCGCTCGGTTCCAACGGCTCCACTTCGATGGGCTCGGTATGCGCCTCAACGCTGGCGCTGCTCAACGCTGGCGTGCCGCTGCGCGCGCCGGTTGCCGGAATTGCCATGGGCCTGGTCTCCGACACGGTCGACGGTGAGACCCGTTATGTGGCACTGACCGACATCCTGGGCGCGGAGGACGCGTACGGCGACATGGACTTCAAGGTCGCGGGCACCCGGGACTTCGTCACCGCGCTGCAGCTGGACACCAAACTGGACGGGATCCCGGCTTCGGTGTTAGCGGACGCACTCAACCAGGCGAAGGACGCTCGGAACACTCTGCTCGATGTGATGCGTGAAGCCATCGACAGGCCTGACGAAATGAGCATCTACGCACCGCGGATCATCACTTTGAAGATTCCGGTGGACAAGATCGGCGAAGTCATCGGCCCCAAGGGCAAGGTGATCAACCAGATCCAGGACGACACCGGTGCGGATATCACCATTGAGGACGACGGCACGATCTATGTAGGCGCGGATCAGGCTGACAAGGCTGAGACAGCACGCGCCATGATCAACGCCATCGCCAACCCGACCAACCCGGAGAAGGGTGAGCGGTATCTCGGCACGGTTGTCAAGATCACCGCCTTCGGCGCCTTCGTCGCGCTGCTGCCGGGCAAGGACGGCCTGTTGCACATCTCCAAGCTGCGCCCACTCGCCGGGGGCCAGAGAGTTGAGAACGTCGAGGACGTGCTCAGCGTCGGACAGAAGATCCAGGTAGAGATCAATGAGATTGACGACCGCGGCAAGTTGTCGCTGGTTCCTGTGGTTGAGGAGACAGTGACGGCGTAGGAGTCATCCTCACGTCTAAGTCAGCGCAGATGCCTGTCGGTCCGCGCGGCCGTCCTGGACGGCGCCTTCCCCAGCTGGATGGCGCCGTCCGCCACACGGTGCTTCAAAACGGCCTCCAGATCGTCACTGAGGACATCCGGTCCAGCAGCACCTATTCCCTCGGTGTCTTCGTCTCGGTCGGCTCGCGGCACGAGACACCGAGCATGCACGGCGCGTCTCACTTCCTGGAACACCTGCTTTTCAAGGGAACCCCGACTCGCTCAGCAGAGCAGATCTCTGCCGCGATCGAGTCAGTGGGCGGTGAGCTGAACGCGTACACGGCCAAGGAGCACACCTGCTTCTACGCTCGCGTGCTGCACAGTGACGCCCAGCTGGCCCTCGATGTCCTCACCGACATGATCATCCACTCATTGATCACTCCCCACGACGTGGACGCCGAGCGGGCCGTGATCTTGGACGAGATCTCTATGCACTCCGACGACCCGGGCGAGCTGGCGGCCGAGGCGGTCGCGGAGGAGATCTTCGGCACGTCAGGGCTCGGCCGCCCGGTGATCGGATCGGCAGCCGCGGTGACAGCTCTCACCCGGCGGCAGATCTTGCATCACTGGAGGCGCCACTACCACCCCGGTCGCCTGGTGGTCGCGGCCGCTGGCAAGGTCGACCACGACCGGCTCGTGGAGCGGCTCAGCGCTCTTGACGTACCAGCGTCACAACCTGCCACATCTCGACCAGCGCCCACCACGATCAGTCATCGGGGCGCGCTGCGCATGCACCAATTGCCGCTGGAGCAATCCAGTGTGGTGCTGGGGTTCGCCAGCCCTGGCGTCTTCGAGGCTCGCCGATATCCGCTTGGCCTGCTCTCCCTGATCATCGGGGGCGGCATGTCTTCTCGGCTATTTGTCGAAATACGGGAGCGGCGCGGACTGACATATGGCATCGATGCAGGCGAATCGGTCTATTCCGATGCCGGTTTGTGGAGCGTGGAGTGGCAGTGTGCGCCCGGCAAGCTAGCCCAGATTCTTGAACTGGTGCGGTCAACGCTTGCCGATGTTGCCACCCATGGCATTACCGAGGAGGAGCTGGCGCGAGCCAAGGGCCAGATGTGCGGCCAAACGGCGCTCTCCTACGAAGGCCCCGGCAGCCGGATGAGCCGTCTTGGCACAAATGCCGTACTCGGCGACGATCGGACTCTTGGCGAGCTGCTGCGACGTTTTGATCAAGTGACCGCTGAGCAGGTACGCGCCGAGGCGGAGATTCTCTTCACCCGTCCGCCAACGCTTGCCATTGCTGGAGCCCGGGTGCCGGTCCGGCGAATCGAGTCAGTCCTTTCCCGGTGGTAGAACCGAGTTGTGATGAAACGGGTGGGTGTCTTCGGATCACGAGGCCGGATGGGTACCGAAGTGTGCCGCGCAGTGGAATCGGCTCCGGATTTGGAATTGGTCGCTGC
>DATEWO010000234.1:0-2154 GCA_035257925.1 Propionibacteriaceae bacterium
GCCGTCATGGCGGCCAGAGCGCCGCCGATGACCTGGGTAGCGGAAAGGTCAAGCTTCTTCGCGTTGGAGTGCTTATCGCCTGCCTTGCTGGTATCGGATTCAGTGGTGTTGTTCAGCTTCTGGTTTGTTCTCATATCCTCATTGCGTCTACTCGGGCGTCATGACCGTAAGCGGTCTCGTCCAGACGCGTCAACGTCGGTTGGACGGAGATCGTTGTCAGGTTCGGCGAAGAGTGAGCAATCCCACATCGGCTGACCGTTGGATCCCCGGAATACATCGGCCCGCGACCTGATGAGGACGCGGGCCGCAGTTGAAGCCGCCTGCCTACTTGGCCAGGTGGTGTTCCTCCTCGGCTTCGATGGCGTGATGTTCACCGTCGGCACCGATCTCATCATGCCCGTGGGCGTGATGATGTGCCGCCTCTTCCAGCTCGGCTCGAGTAGGCCGGCGCAGCGTGTCAATGAAGAAGAAGCGGGTTGCCCTGCGGCGGAGCTGCTCACCACTAATTTCCCTTACCGACATCCCGTCCACATCGGTTACGGGGAGCAGTGCCGGAGTCTCATCGTGCTCGGTCAGCCTGAACGCCTCACCAGGCCCGATCGGCCGGTGCCGTTCGGAGTACTTCCCGGAAGGAGCTCGATCGATCACACCCGACTCGGCGCCGTGGATGAGCCGATCGTGGTCGGCACGCTGCAATCCGATGCAAATCCGCTTGGTCACCAGGAATGCGATCACCGGTCCTACAAATACCGCCACCCGCAGGAAGTTGGTCACAGCGTTCAATGAAACGTCGAACTGTGTCGCGACCAAGTCGTTGCCACCACCGATCATCAGCAGCGCGTAGCCGGTGATCGCTGCTACCCCGAAGGCCGTGCGGGTCGGAGCATTGCGGGGACGGTCAAGGACATGATGCTCACGCTTGTCGCCGGTGACCCAGGCCTCGACGAACGGGTAGATAGCCATCAGGCCGAAGAACAGACCCATCAATCCGAGACCCGGTATGGCGACGTTCCAGGACCAGGTGGTCGATCCAATGTGCCATTCCCAGTTCGGCATGATCCGAATGCCGCCCTCGACGAATCCCATGTACCAGTCAGGCTGTGATCCGGCGGTTACTTCGGCGGGGTTGTAAGGCCCGAACACCCAGACTGGGTTGATCTGCATCGTGGCGCCCATCAAGGTGAGCACACCGAAGACGATGAGGAAGAAGCCACCGGCCTTGGCGGCGTACACGGGGAAGACCGGGTAGCCAACGACGTTGCCCTCGGTCCGTCCCGGGCCTGAATACTGGGTGTGCTTGTGGTAGACCACCAGCGCCAGATGAGCCGCAATCAGACCAAGCAGCAATGCAGGCACCAGCAGGATGTGCACCATGTAGAGCCGGGGGATGATGAGCTCGCCGGGGAACTCACCGGCGAAGGTGAAGAACTCAGCCCAGGTTCCAATCACCGGGATCGACCGGATAAGGCCGTCAACGAACCGTAGGCCGGTGCCCGACAGCAGGTCGTCCGGCAGTGAGTAGCCGGTGAAGCCGTTGATTATGCCGAGTGTCAGCATGGCTACGCCGATCAGCCAGTTGATCTCACGCGGCTTGCGGAACGCGCCGGTGAAGAAAATCCGGAGGCTGTGGGTGAGCATTGCGGCGACAAAGACCGCGGCCGCCCAGTGGTGCATCTGCCGTAGCAGTAGGCCGCCGCGGATGTCGAACGAGAGGCCCAGAGTCGACGCGTACGCCTCCGACATCTGGATCCCGCGCAGCAGCTCGTAGGTGCCCTCGTACTCGATCTCAGCCATCGACGGCTTGAACCAGATGGTCAGGAAGATGCCACTCAGGATCAGCACGATGAAGGAATACAGTGCAATCTCGCCGAGCAGGAACGACCAGTGGTCGGGGAAGACCTTACGCAAGAACGGACGACCTAAGCCGGCAATCCCGAGCCGATCGTCGAGATACTTGGTGGGTCCCGCGGCCACCTTGAAGACGGGCCCGAGTTCTTTCTTCGGAGTCTGGGCCTGAACCGCGGACTCGTCAGGCACTGTCGCTGCCGGCTGCGCCATCAGTTATCGCCTACCTCGTAATCATTACGCGAGTCACGTTCAAAGTAGCTCGGTCCGACCGGGACGGTAAAGTCACTCTGCGCGACAATGTAGCCC
>DATEWO010000235.1:0-21393 GCA_035257925.1 Propionibacteriaceae bacterium
GGGCGAGCCAAGTGGTATCGCATTGTGCCCGGTGCACAGAGCGGCGATCCGCTTGCCGTCGGCGGCTGCGGAACGGACCACGGCGCTCACCTCGTCGGCGTTCCGCGGCACTGCAATGCCGGCCGGTTGCTGGTCGACCAGGAGGTTGAAAGCGCCGCGCTCAAGGTTCCAGTTGGCGTCCTGAGCGGTCAAGAATGTCGCGGTCATACCTGTTCCCTTTAGAGGCGGCTGGGACCCCGACGCCTAAATTTACTCGTATCCGTTGTAATTGACGATCAGAAAAGTGCTTCGGGATCAGACTTGCTCTCAGACCTCCGGTTGGACGTCAATTCCCGCCTCTTTACGCTGCTCGGGTGTGATCGGCGCCGGAGCGTCGGTCAGCGGGTCGACGCCTCCGCCGGACTTCGGGAAGGCGATCACGTCCCGGATCGAGTCCGTAGCAGATAGAAGGGCGCAGATCCGATCCCATCCGAAGGCGATCCCTCCATGTGGCGGCGGGCCGTAGTTGAACGCGTCCAGCAGGAAGCCGAACCTTTCCTGCGCCTCATCCTTCGGCAAGCCCATAACCGCGAACACCCGCTCCTGGATGTCACGGCGGTGGATACGGATCGAGCCGCCGCCGATTTCGTTGCCATTGCAGATGATGTCGTAGGCCCAGGCGAGTGCCGAACCAGGATCGGTGTCGAAGGTTTCCGGGTCCTGCGGCGCTGTAAAGGCATGGTGCACCGCGGTCCAGGCACCGGCCCCGACGGTGACATCACCCGCGGCCATGGCGACATTTGCCGGCTCGAACAGTGGAGCATCGACCACCCAGCAGAAGGCCCAGGCGTTCTGGTCGATCAGCCCGACGCGACGGCCAATCTCGAGCCGGGTGGCACCGAGCAGCGACTGCGCCAGAACACGTGGACCGGCCGCAAAGAAGATGCAGTCCCCTGGTGCGGCGCCGATCGCGGCAGCAAGCCCGCTCCGTTCCAACTCCGAGAGGTTCTTGGCTACCGGTCCCCCAAGCTCGCCATCTTCACCGACCAAGACGTACGCCAGTCCGCGGTGCCCGCGCTGCCGAGCGAACTCCTGCCACCCGTCCAGCTGCTTGCGCGGCTGGCTGGCACCAGCCGGCATCACCACCGCACCGACGTACTCGGCCTGGAACACTCGGAATGGTGTCTCAGCGAAGAAATCTGTCAACTCGACGATCTCTAGCCCAAATCGCAGGTCCGGCTTGTCGGTGCCGAAGCGGTTCATCGCCTCCGCGTACGTCAGCCGAGGCAAGGGCGTTGGGACTTCGACGCCGATCAGCCGCCAGATGACGCTGATCAGCGACTCGGTGAGCTCAATCACGTCGTCCTGGTCGACAAAGCTCATCTCGACGTCCAACTGGGTGAATTCCGGCTGCCGATCTGCTCGGAAATCCTCGTCGCGATAGCACCGGGCAATCTGGTAGTAGCGCTCCATACCGGCCATCATGAGCAGCTGCTTGAACAGTTGCGGACTCTGCGGTAGCGCGTACCAGGAGCCGGGCTTGAGTCGTGCCGGAACGAGGAAGTCGCGTGCACCCTCCGGTGTGGAACGGGTCAGAGTCGGCGTTTCGATCTCGACGAAGCCGCGCTCGGCAAGCAGCGTTCGGGCCACCCGATTGACCTCGCTGCGTAGCCGAAGCGCCGCCGCTGGCGCTGGCCGCCGCAGGTCGAGATAGCGGTACTTCAGCCTCGTCTCCTCCCCCACATTCACGCGCTCGTCGATTTGGAATGGCAATGGCGCGGACGGGCTCAGTACCTCCAGCTCGGTGACGACGACCTCCACTTCTCCTGTTGGCAGCTCAGGATTGGCGTTGCCCTCGGGTCGCAACTCGACCTCGCCGGTAACGAGGAGGCAGTACTCACTGCGCAGCTCATGTGCGCCCGATGCGGCCAACATCTCGTCACGTACCACTATCTGAACGAATCCGGACGCATCGCGAAGATCAAGAAAGGCGACTCCACCATGATCACGGCGGCGAGCCACCCAGCCCGCCAAAGTCACAGTGCTGCCGGCATCCTCGGCACGAAGGGTGCCGACGCCATGAGTGCGCATCACGAGGTGCTGTCCTTTCCGATCACTCGAGCGACATTCGATCCTACGGGCCAGCTGGCTTACGCCCCTACCGCATTTCTTGTATTCGGCGGAAGTGCAACCGAGACTTGCAAAGTGAGGAGGCTCACGCTGCGCCTGGTCGCCCTGGTGGCCTCATTGCTGCTGGGCACCTGCGTCGCGCTCGTCGATACGACGGAAGCCTTCGCCTGTAGCTGTGCCGGCATTTCGACCAATCGTGCGCTGCGTGAAGCCGATGCGGTGTTCCGCGGCACGGTGATCAGCAAGGAAGTCGTCGGCCGTAGTGCTCGCGCCCGCACCGATATCCGCTTCTCGGTAGATCGGGTCTACAAGGGCACGGTCTACCGCGAACAGGTCGTCGCCTCCACCCGTGACTCGGATGCCTGTGGTCTCGACCCGGAGGTCGGCAGCACCTGGGTGATCTTCGCAATTCAGGGCATCGAGGGTGAGGGTGACCGGGCAGTGAACCGGCTCATCACCACCTTGTGCAGCGGCAACCTGCCGAGTGGGCTCGCACCTCCGGTGCTGCGGACTCCGAGACCACCCCTAGCCGGCGCATCCGATCGTGAGGAAAGATCCACCAACACTGATCGCATCCTGACTCGCGGGTTCGCCGTCGCGGGCATCGGAGCGCTTTTCGTTGGCGCCCTAGCCGTGATCGGTCTAGCTGTGCTCTGGCGGCCGGGCCGCTCGCAGTGATGGCCGCGGACCCATTGATCATGGACGAAACGATGAGCCGGTTCGTTGCAGCGCGCCGTCGGCCACGGGAAGCACACCCTGACGCACCGCCTTCAACAGTGCCGCGTGGTCAGCCTCGGTTTGATCGGCGTAGGCCCGGGCAAATTTCGCCAGTGCCCGATCCAGCTTGTCCGTCGCTCCCACATACCCGGCGATCATCGATGCGCCGCTGGTTCGAGCGTGACCCTTGGCCAGCAGGTGGCCGACGATTCCGGCATAGTCGGTGAGCGCTGCGGCATCGATCGCGTCCAGCGGGATGGTCCCCTTCATGTTGCGGAACTGCCGCACGTAGTACTGCAACTCGCCGATGGTGGTCCAGCCAAGCAGTGGGTCACTGACGGTCTGCAATGCCTGCTGGTACTCCACGACGCGCTGCCCCTGGTGGGCGTGCCACGCCGAATCACCGTGCACATATTTCGCCAGCACCGACCGACGAGCCTGCTTGAGTTGCAGGAAGACCACGTCTTCTGGGCTGCTCCCTTCCAGCAGCGCCACGTACGCCCGCAGGCCCACACTGCCAACGCCAACGACTTTGTGCGCCACGTCGATGAGGGTGTAACCACCGAGCGCGCGTCGCCAGTGGGGCGCCAGAGTGTGAAGGTAGTCATCCAGAGCGGCAGCGACCGCTTCGTACTCCTCGGGGCTGAGCCGAGTGATCAGAGGCGGGTCTTCGATGATCTGTCGGTGGCCGTCGTGCTCGGCGGTAAACCGTGGAAGTGCGCGATCGCTGGTGCGCGAGCGGGCACGCTTCGCCGAGCGGTCGATTACCTCCCGAAGCGACTTCTCAGTGGTTGTCTCGTGCAGCCGACTGACATCGAGACGGTTGTAGCTGCGCATCAGCAGCGGCTGGTCGGCTAAGAATCGGACCTCATTCCGATATGCCGCGACACATGCCAGGACCGACGCACGGCATTCGTCCTCCGACGACGCGTTCTCCCGCCCCGCAACCCAGATGCTGGCCACCAGTCTGCGCAAATCCCACTCCCAGGAACCAGGATGGGCCTCATCGAAGTCGTTCAGGTCGATGACAAGCTCGCCCTCGGGTGAGGCATAGAAACCGAAGTTCCCTAGATGCGCGTCGCCACAGACCACAGGGTTGATGCCGGTCGCCGGGAGCCGCGCCACGTCGTCCGCCATAACGACTGCCGTGCCGCGCAGGAAGCCGTACGGGGAGAGCACCATGCGGGCGACGCGGACCGGAATCAACCAGTCCAGACGACCCTCGTGCGACTCGATGATCAACTGGACTGGGTCGGGGCGATCGACCGACGCCCGCCACGCACCGAGGTTCTTGCGCGGAACCTCGCGGCGCAGCGCTCTGCCCATCGCGTACCGCTCCGCGCGGGAGCTGGGACGTTTGCGAAGGGAGGCATAAACCTCGCTGTCCGCCGACGCCAGGACGGTATGTCCGGCCGACCGCACGGTCACGATCTCCTCCTCGCTCCTCCTCGTCTCATTGGACGTCACCCTATAGCGCTCAGCAGAAACAACTCGGCCCTCAGCCGGTGATCGTCAGCTCCAGTTCCTTCCCCTGGAAAGTCGCCAGCTTGCTGGCCGCCGCCTCAACCAGCGAGCGGGAGCGCTGCATGACTTCCGGAGCCAGAGCAATCTCCATAATGATCTTGTGGCCCTTTACGGTACGGCGCCAGTTACCGACATTCGTCTTCGCGATGATCACGGAGCCCACGAAGAGATCCTCGCCCGGGTGATGCGGATGACCAGTCGCTTGCGGAAAGTTGATCATCGGATAGCTGAGGGTCAGCTCGTCATAGAGCGGGAGCAGCAGAGCGTCGGACGACTGACCCGCCCGTGGTGCGCCGGGGTCGAACCAGAGCTCGACTCCTTCGACGGTGACGCAGTCCAGCCGGTCCTTGACCGCAGCTAGTGCATCCCGGCATTGGCTGATGGTGAGCGAGGACCAGCGCGCCAGATCGGGAATACTTGCGGGCCCATGACCCGCGAAGAACCGGCGCGCCAGCTCCGCCGCGTCTCCTGCCGCGTCTGCCGAGCGTGGAACCCGTTCCTCCAGGAGTGCGTAGGTCTGCTGCGACCCGCGCATTGGCCCGCTGCAGATGATGCCGTGGAGTTCGGCGTTCATCACGATGTAGGCCAGGCCCAAACGTTGACTGACCAGGCGCTGATCGGCCAATGCTTGACCGAGTTCGGCCCGAGTTCGATACCGCCCGCCCTTGAGTTCCTTGACGATCAGTGCGAGACCGCGGTCCAGCGTGCCCAGATCGAGGCCCTCCTGGCGGTAGATCGTCTGATTGAGCTTCTGAACTCGCGGAGCCGTGACCTGCAGGATCCAACGGATGTCCTCGGCGGCCACGAAGTGCCAGGTTGGGCGCAAGATGTGTGTCCGAAGAAAGTCGCCGCGATCGAACTCGGCCTGCACCTCAGCGGCCCTGAGCCCCGAAGTCCGCATGCCCAGCGACCACAGCGCATGGGCATACTCCTGCGACTGCACGCATCCGAGTAGCCGGACGACATCGGCCGCGCGCGGCAGGCCCTCACCCTGCAGCATCTGAGTTGCCAGGCGGCGTTGCAGCACATCTTGTCGAGTCATCGTGGTCACGTTGCAGGGAGACTAGCCGGGCATCCTGACACAACCGCAAGCGCATTATCACGGCCGCCGACGCCAAAGAAGGACGACTCGCCGGGCCATTTGTGGATTTCCGCCCGACGGGCTTCAGAGTGTCTTAGACTCCCCAAGGCAAATGCTCCACCCAGACGCGAGGATGCCCCCTCAATGCCTCAAATTCTGATCCGGGCGCACAAGAACCCGTTCACCGTGGCGGACGCCGAAACCACGTACCGGCAGAACCTCATCGGAAATAACACGGGCAACCTGGTATTCGGCCAGGCGGTCTACCGGTTGCTGTCCACCTCCGACGCTCACCTCGAGACGTCGGGGTTGACGGGGAGTCACCGGCGCGCTATCAACTCGCGGTTCGACCACGTTGTGATTCCGCTGGCGAACGCGTTCCGGGTGAGCTACGTCGACAGGCTGGATGCGCTGAGCACCCTTATCGAGCACCTGACCATCCCGGTGAGCGTACTGGGCGTAGGGTCGCAGGCTTCCCTGGATGGCACCTACCGGGTTGCTGACCGCGTCAAACCGGCAGCAACGCGATTCGTACGAGCCGTCCTGAATCGCTCACCCTCGATCGGGGTGCGTGGTGAGCAGACTCGTGATTACCTGAAGTCACTGGGCTTCGGCGATGAGCACGTGAAGGTGATCGGATGTCCGTCGATGTTCATGTACGGACCCGACCTGCATGTCGAGAAGAAGGTTGAGTCGCTCACCGTTGAGTCCCCCATCGCCTTGAACGTGTCGCCCTACGTGGCAGACATGGGCCCGATCTCGCTGTACGCGGCTGAGCATTTTCCGCGCCTGGTCTACATGGCCCAGAACATCCAGACCCTCGAGCTGATGTTGTACGGCAGCTACCAGGAGAGCAAGACGAAGGCTGCGATGGTTGCCTCCGGGGTGCCCATCACACTCGAGCATCCGCTGATCCGATCCGACCGGGTTCGATTCTTCCTGGATCCGAAGACCTGGTTCGAGCATCTGGCACAATACGACTTCTCCTTCGGTACCCGCATTCACGGCAACATCGCGGCGCTGCTTGCGGGAACCCCTGCGCTATTGCTCGCCCACGACTCGCGCACTCTGGAACTGGCCGAATACCACGAGATCCCGTATCGCACGATCACCAGCATCGAGGACGACGCCGACGTCATCAGCCTCTACGCCGAGTGCGACTGGAATGCCCTGAACAAGGCTCATCCTGACCGTTGGGACACCTTCGCGTCGTTCCTGAACGAGCACCGGCTGACCCATGTCTATGAGGAGGGTCAGGACGCCAGAGCCTTTGACGATCGCCTCGCGGCAACCCGGTTTCCTCCACCGGTGCGCACTTTGATGGGGTTGTCCCCAGAGGAGCTGTACCAGATGAGGCGCACCGTCACCGATCTCGGCGGAGAGCTGAACATCGCCTCAAACGACATCAACGCCGCAGCCGAGGCGCGCTCTAGACGGCGCAAGCTGCATCACCGCGCCTGGAACCGGATTGACCGGACTGTACGTAGTCTCAGCTTGATGGCGTAACGCTGACCACGGACGGCTTCAGGTCCGCCGGGCTCGGCATCCAGCACGATGGGTCTGCGGCCACTTGCTCGCCCGTGCGGATGTCTTTGACTTCCCCGCCATCGGTTCCACCGAACCATACGTACGGGATCCCGCGGCGGTCAGCGTAACGAATCTGGCGGCCGTATTTGTCCGCTCGGGGCGCCACCTCTGTCGGGATCCCACGCGACCGAAGCCGCTCAGCCACCTCAATTGCGGCGCCTCTGGTCTGCTCACTGTCGACGGCTACCAGCACAGCTGTTGGAACCGGCCGAGAAGTCCGCAGCATCCCCTTGGCCAGCAGCGGCGCCAGTAGCCGGGTGACACCGATCGAAAGCCCGACTCCTGGGTAGGTGATCCGGCCATCACTGGCCAACGAGTCGTACCGGCCGCCGGAGGCAATTGATCCCCACGACTCAAACCCGACCAGCTCGGTCTCATAGACGGTGCCGGTGTAGTAGTCGAGTCCGCGCGCAACTCTGAGATCGGCGATCAGTCGACCGGGCACGTAGCGGGCCGCGGTGGTCACCACCTCTGCCAGCAAGTCGAGGCCCTCGTCGAGCTGATCATGCTCGACACCCAGCCGGCGCACCTGTGTGACGAACGAGGCATCCTCGGAGCGGATCTCGGCCAGCCGGACGCAGCTGCGGGCCTGTGCTTTGGTGATCTTGACCTCGTTGATCAACTGCTCGATCACCTGATCGGGTCCAATCTTGTCGATCTTGTCGACCTGCCGCAGCACCGCGGCAGGGTCGGCAATATCCAAACCCAGATAAAAACCTTGAGCGAGCTTGCGATTGTTCACCCGCATCAGCACTGGTGGCAGGCCAAGATCGACATGGAGTCGCTCCAGCGCAGCCAAGGTGACCAGGGGCAGCTCCACGTCATGATGTGCGGCCAATGTCTCGGCATTCACAATGTCCACATCGGCCTGGGTGAACTCGCGATACCGGCCCTCCTGCGGACGCTCGCCTCGCCACACCTTTTGAATTTGGTAGCGCCGGAAGGGAAAGGCAAGCTGATGAGCGTTCTCGAGTACATAGCGGGCAAACGGCACGGTTAAGTCGAAACGCAAACCAAGATCAGCTGGCTCGTCGGGATCGCCGTGCAGCCGTTGGACCGTGTATACCTCCTTGTCGATCTCACCTTGCTTGGCCAGCCGATCCAACGGCTCGACTGCCCGGGTCTCGATCGAAGCGAAACCGTGCAGTTCGAAGGTTTCACGCAGCCGGTCGAGTACGAACTGTTCGACGATGCGGGCTTCTGGCGTGTACTCCGGAAAGCCCGACAGCGGCTTGGGGCGACTCACGCGCTACTCCTTGGACAGTTCTGCGAGATTCTGCAGGTAGGGGTTGCCGACTCGCTCGCGGGCCATGGTCGTCTGCGGACCGTGTCCTGGAAGCACAGCGACTGTGTCCGGCAACGGCAGCACCTTGGTACGCAGGCTCTTCAGCATGTCGGGCAGGCTTCCGCCTGGCAAGTCAGTTCTGCCAATCGAGCCAGCAAACAAGACGTCGCCGGAGAAGATCACCGAGTCGATCTGAGGGTTTCCCTGATAAGCCGACCGAAACATGGTCGAGCCAGGGGTATGCCCAGGCGCATGGATGGCCTGAAAGCTCAGGCCAGCAACGGCCACCTCGGCGCCATCGCTCAGCTCTCGTACGTCATCCGGCTCTGTAAAGGCCGCCGGACGGCCGGTCAGGCGTTCCAGCAGGAGCTGGGTCTCGAGCCCCATCGCCCGCAATGGGTCCGAAAGCAGCACCCGGTCTTCGGGATGGACCCAGCAGCTCGAGGCGTATGAGCGGCACAACGGTGTGACGGAGAACATGTGATCAAGGTGCCCATGGGTCACCAACACCGCGACTGGCTTCAGCCGGTGCTCCAAGATCAACTCGGCGACACCGTCCGCCGCATCCATTCCGGGATCGATGATCACGCACTCCTCGCCCGGCTTGACGGCCGCCAGGTAGCAGTTGGTTTGCCACGGTCCGGCAGGAAATGAGGCTAGGAGCACACGTTCGAGACTATTCGAGACTTCGGGCAGGATGGAGCTATGACCGAACAAGCTGGGCCTGAAGCTGTGGGCCCGGCCGCCTTCGGACGGGTGGATGGCGACGGCACGGTGTACGTCCGCACGTCGGCCGGGGAACGCGCAGTCGGGCAGGTACCCGATGTTCCCGCCGCTGAGGCGTTGAGCTTCTTTACTCGTAGGTTTGAGGCCCTGGAGCTTGAGGTCTCGCTGCTGGAGCGGCGCATCGAGACTGGGGCTCTCTCGCCCGATGATGCCGTGGCCTCGATCACCAAGGTACGTGCCGCAATCGCCGACGCCCGAGCGGTTGGTGATCTGGATGCATTGCAGTCTCGACTGGAGGCATTGTCTCCGCTGATCGCGAATCAGCGGGCCGCGCGCAAGGCGGAACGAGCCAGGCAGCACGAAGAGACTCGGGCTGCAAAAGAAAGGTTCGTGCTGGAGGCCGAGCGCCTCGCGGCCAGCAATGACTGGCGCGGCGGAGTGAACCGGTTTCGGGTACTGCTTGATGAGTGGAAGTCCCTACCTCGCCTCGATCGTGCGACCGACGACGCGCTGTGGCACCGATTCTCCAGTGCTCGTACCACCTACACACGGCGTCGCAAAGCCCAGTTCGCCCAGCAGAACGAGCAGCGTGAAGCGGCGCGCGTGATCAAGGAAAAGCTTGTCACCGAGGCAGAAGCGCTGGCGGGATCGACTGATTGGGGCCCGACGACGGGTGCATTCCGGGACCTGATGGCCCGCTGGAAGGCGGCCGGGCCTGCTCCGCGCGAGGTCGACGAGTTGCTCTGGAAACGATTCCGCGAAGCCCAGGATCGGTTCTTCATGGCCAAGCAGACGGCCCTGTCAGGGCAGCACACCGAATTCCGGGCCAACGCTCAAGCTAAGGAGAAACTGCTGGCCGAAGCCGAGGCTCTGCTGCCGATCAGTGACCCAAGCGCTGCTCGGGTCGCGTACCGCGACATTCTGAACCGCTGGTCGACCATTGGAAAGGTGCCCCGCGAAGCAATCCGCCCACTCGAATCTCGTCTTCGCGCCGTGGAGAACGCCATCAAGACTGCCGAGGAGGAGCGGTGGCAGCGCAGCAATCCGGAGGCAAAGGCACGGGCCGCGGACACTGCCGCAAAGTTGCAGGCACAGATAGCTGCGCTCGAGGCGCGAGCCGCGGAAGCGGAAGCGAGCGGCGACCAGCGGGCGGCACATGAGGCGACTGCCTCCGCTGCTACCTATCGCGAATGGCTCGCTCAGGCTCAACGGACTGCAAGTGATCTGGGAGGTTAATCTCCGGATCGCGCCCGCGCGCCATGCTGAAGAGGAGTGAGGGGACACGCTTTTCGTCCCCGAGCGACGACGAAGTAGGCGCGATCTAAAAGCGCGATCCGCGCCGCGATGTTTGCGCCGCCGATCTGCAAGAGAAGCCGACGAAACGATCGAGACCAGACTGATTCTTCGGCACGGGGATTTCGTCGGATTCGACGAAGACGGCGGCTCCCCGGCGAACATCGCAGCGAGCGGAGCGAACCATTAGGCCGAGCGAGCTTGGCGAGCGAGGCAATTTATTGGTGAATGCGGTATGCCTCGTAGACCGCCGGCACACCGCGTACGGCGCGCAGTACGTGGTCCAGGTGAGTCGGGTCGGCGGTCTCGAAGGTGAACTTGGCCCGGCAGATGCGGTCCTTGCTGGTGTTCAGCGCCGCAGACAAGATGTTGACGTGCTGGTCGGACAGGGCACGGGTGATGTCGGACAGCAGTCGGTTGCGGTCCAAGGCCTCAATCTGAATGGCCACCAGGAACGAGCTCTTGGCGTTGGGTGCCCATTCGACAGGAATCAGACGTTCCGGCTCCGAACGCAGGCTGTCCGCGTTACCGCAGTCGACTCGGTGCACTGACACTCCGGCGCCACGCGTCACGAAACCCAAGATCGCATCGCCGGGCACCGGCGTACAGCACTTGGCCAACTTGACGAGGAGGTCGCTGGCGCCAATCACGCGGATCCCACAATCGCTTGCACCACCGCTGCTGCGGCGACGCCGGCCGGTGACGACCCGATCCTCACTGGTCTCATCGGCGACGATCTCGTCACCGCCCTCGACCATGATCAGCCGGTTCACCACCGCCTGGGCGCCGACTGTTCCTTCGCCGACCGCGGCGTAGAGGGCAGAGACATCTGACACCTTGAAGAATCCCGCCACCGCGGTCAGATGCTCAAGCGTGAGCAGCCGCTGCAGCGGCAGACCGCCCTTGCGCAGCTGCCGCGCCAGCATCTCCTTGCCGGCCTCGATCGACTCCTCACGACGCTCTCGGGTGAAGTAGTGCCGGATCTTGTTGCGCGCCCGAGGGCTACGAGCGAAGTTAAGCCAGTCTCGGCTGGGGCCGGCGTTCTCAGCCTTGGAGGTGAAGATCTCCACCACATCGCCGTTCGCCAAAGCCGACTCCAGAGGTACCAGCCGACCGTTCACGCGGGCGCCGATCGTCTTGTGCCCGACTTCGGTGTGGATCGCATACGCGAAATCGATCGGTGTGGAATCCTGCGGCAGTGAGATGACGTCGCCCCGTGGCGTGAACGCATAAACCTCATTGGAGTTGATCTCGAAGCGCAGCGAATCCAAGAACTCGCCGGGGTCAGCCGTCTCCCGCTGCCAGTCAAGTAGCTGCCGGACCCACATCAGCTCGCCAGCATCATCAGGACCCTTGACGGGAAGGGGGCTCCCTTTACCTTCCTTGTACTTCCAGTGGGCCGCTACGCCGTACTCAGCGCGGCGATGCATGTCATCAGTCCGGATCTGTAGCTCGACCGGCTTCCCCTCAGGTCCGAGAACCGTGGTGTGCAAGGACTGGTACATGTTGAACTTCGGCATCGCGATGTAGTCCTTGAACCGGCCCGGCAGCGGGTTCCAGCGGACATGCAAGATACCGAGCGCTGCATAACAATCGCGATTGCTCTCCACTAGCACCCGAAGGCCCACCAGGTCGTAGATCTCCTGGAAGTCGCGACCGCGCACCACCATCTTCTGATAGATCGAGTAGTAGTGCTTCGGTCGTCCCGTGACGGTTGCTTTGATCTTGGCAGCGCGAAGGTCGGCCTGCACCTGGTCGATGACGTGTGAGAGGTACTCGTCACGGCTGGGGGCCGCCTCGGCCACTAGTCGGATGATCTCGTCGTACACCTTGGGATACAAGGTGCCGAAGGACAAGTCCTCCAGCTCCCACTTGATGGTGTTCATGCCGAGCCGATGCGCCAGTGGAGCGAAGATCTCGAGCGTCTCGGCCGCGATCCGGGACTGTTTATCCGGCCGCAAGTAGTGCAAAGTCCGCATGTTGTGCAGTCGGTCGGCGAGCTTGATCACCAGCACTCTGATGTCCCTGCTCATCGCGACGACCATCTTCCGGATGGTCTCGGATTTGGCCGACTCGCCGTACTTGACTTTGTCGAGCTTGGTGCAGCCGTCGACCAGCAGCGCGATCTCTTCCCCGAAGTCGCGGGTTAGCTGCCCGAGTGTGTAGTCGGTGTCTTCCACCGTGTCGTGGAGCAATGCGGCGCACAAGGTCGCCTCAGTCATACCCAGCTCGGCGAGGATGGTGGTGACGGCTAGCGGATGAGTGATGAAAGCGTCCCCGCTCTTGCGCATCTGTCCGTTGTGCAGCCGCTCAGCCTTGCGGTAGGCACGTTCGACCAGGCCCAGGTCGGCCTTCGGGTGATTGGCGCGGATGATGCGGAAGAGCGGATCGAGCGCCGGTGTCTGCGGCCGACTGGAACCGAGGCGGGCAATTCGCTGCCGCATCTTGACGCGCTGCTGCTCAGCACTGGCACTAATCCTGCCCGGCAGGCTAGGGCTGGACTCACTGCCGCCGCTTTCAGCCTCTGACTCGGGCAAGATGAGGGCGCGGCGCGGCTCATGGGCGACGTGGCCTCTGGGCCCCGACGGCCTGGCCTCTTGGAAAGACGACCGTATGGCCGCCCCGTGATCGCTCACAGCGCGTTCCTCCTCAGCAGAATGCCATTCTAGACAACGAGTTGCTTTGGCAGCGGAAGTAGCCGCCCACGCAACTTTCAGGCATCCCTATGACGGCCACTTTTGTCAGCCGTCAGCGCCATCAGCTCTGTTGCGCTGCTCGATTCCGTCGACCTGCGCTAATCGCCTGCTGCTCAACCTCCTCAGCCGCCTGCCGCACGACGACCACCTGATCCCCAGCCTCGAGTGTCGCCACCGTGGGGTCGTAAAAACGGCGCAGAGTCTTGTTACGGACTACGGCTATCACGCGCTCTCCGTCGACCTGGCTCGGTGAGCGGCCGATCTCCTCCTTGGTCACTGGCCGCTCGCTCACTTCCAGGCCCTCATTGCTCGACAGCAAGTCCTCGATGATGGCTCCGAGGTGAGGACTCACTGCGGAAAGGCCGAGTAACCGACCGACAGCTTCTGACGAGGTAACGACGGCATTGGCTCCCGACTGACGGAGCAGCGAAGCGTTGTCGTCCTCGCGGACCGCCACCACGACGTTGGCGCTCGGGTTCAGCTGTCGCACCGTGAGCATGACGAGGATCGCAGAATCATCCCGATCAACGGTGATCAGCACCTCGCGTGCCTTCATGATCTCGGCCCGCCGCAGGATGTCTCGTCGAGTAGCGTCACCTTCGATGGCTGCGTACCCGCGCAAGTTCGCATCGGTGATCGCCGAGGGCCGGCTGTCGATGATGACCACCTGGCTAGGGTTCGTGCCGTTGTTTCCAAGCGTCTCCACCGCGCTCTTGCCCTTGGTGCCGAAGCCCACGACCACGATGTGATTGCGCATCCTCTTCCTCCAGCGTGCGTCTCGGAATATGCGGCGGCCATGGTGCGCCAGTACCTCGAGGGTCGTCCCTACCAACAACACCAGGAATGCGATCCGCAAGGGTGTGACGACGACTGCACTCACGACCCTGGCATGCGGTGCCACTGGGGTGATGTCTCCGTAGCCCGTCGTGGTGATCGTTACTGTCGCGTAGTAGACCGCATCGATGAGACTGACCTCGCCGTCGTAGTTGTCGGTGTAGGAGTCCCGGTCAAACCACACAATCAAGATCAGAATCAGCAACAAGAGCAAGGCCAGCAGGCCGCGACGCAACAGCTCAACGGTTGGCGACGCCGTACGGGCAGGCAAGCTCACAAGCGCGTCGTGCGTATGGGACCGACTCGACCCGTCCCGGCGGCGCACCGGCTCGGTGAGGCTCATGTGCCTACTTCTTCCGCTGGCTGCGGGGTTTGTTCTGCGGCTGGGGACGCTTTGCCGCCCCATCGCGATGTGATCGTACGTCGGACTTGTAGGTCACCGTCATCCGCTTGGCGCCGTTTCCGGCCGCCGCGCTGGCCTTCTCAAGTTCTGCGTTGCTGGGTTCAGCGTCGTCAGTGGCACCGGCATCGGCAGTACCGACGTCGGCGGCCGGCTGAGTGGTCGGTGCCGAGCTGGGCGTCTCGACCACACGCTCCTTCTGGCTCTCCTTGGCGCGACGTGCGTGAACCCGCGCGGCCAGCTTCTTCATGTCCGGCTCGCGCTCCTTCATCTGCGCCAGCAGCGGTGTTGCGATGAAGATGGAGGAGTACGCACCGGAAACCATTCCGACAAACAGCGCTAGCGCGAGGTCCTTGAGCGGACCTTCGCCCAAGATCACGGCTCCCGCGAACAGCAGCGCCACGACCGGCAAGACGCCGATCACGGTGGTGTTGATGGAGCGGACCAGCACCTGGTTGACAGCGAGATTGGCAGCCTCGGAGTAGGTCCGTGTGGTGCTGGAGCGAATGTCTCGGACGTTCTCACGCACCTTGTCGAACACCACGACGGTGTCGTAGAGCGAGTAGCCGAGGATCGTCAGCAGGCCGATCAATGTGGCCGGGGTCACCGTGAAACCGACGAGGGCGTAGATGCCGATGGTCAACATCACGTCGTGAACCAGCGCTATGAGCGCTGCGGCCGACATCTTGGCATCCCTGAAGTAGATCCCGATCACCAGCGCGACCAGCGCCAGGAAGACCGCTAGGGCAATCAGTGCGCGCTCAGTGATCTGACCGCCCCAGGAAGCGCCGATCAGACTGTAAGCGACCTGGTCTGGGTTGATGCCGACCTCGTCGGCGATCGCGGCCCTGACTTTGGGCACTTCTTCGGTCGGATCGAGCGTGCGGGTTTGCACTCTGACCTGGTTGTCACCGATGGTGTTGACGATCGCTTCGTCGAGTTCAGGGACGCCTGAATTGCGGAGCGCCTCCCGCATCGAGTCAACGGTCTGCGCGGTTACTCGAGTGGGCGCCTTGAAGTCGGCGCCGCCCTTGAATTCGATGCCGAAGTCCAGTCCCCGCGCCGCTAGGGAGATGAGCGCAACGGCGATCAGAATGGCCGACAGGATGTACCAGCGACGACGATGCCCGATGAAGTCATAGGAGATCTCGCCGGTATAGAGGCGATGCCCAATGGTGCCCAGCTTCGACATCAGGCCACCTCCTCGCTGACGGCTGCTGGACGCCCCACAACCGGACGACGAGAACGCGAGCCAGGCAGTGCCTGAACGCCAAGATGTTCCGGATCGAGACCAGAGAGTTTGTGGCCACCGCCGAAGAACTTGGTCCGCGCCAGCAGAGTCATCAGCGGTTTGGTGAAGAGGAAGACCACCACCACATCGATCAGTGTCGTCAGGCCGAGCGTGAAGGCGAATCCCTTCACCGATCCGATTGCCAGCACGAACAACACCAGCGCCGAGAGCAAGGACACGGTGTCCGCGATCAAGATCGTCTGCCGGGCTCGCCGCCAGCCCGTTTCGACCGCCGTACGCAGGCTCCGTCCTTCGCGCACCTCGTCACGAATGCGCTCGAAGAAGATCACAAAGCTGTCTGCGGTGATACCGATAGCCACGATGATGCCGGCGATGCCCGGAAGATTCAGCGCGAAGCCGACCGAGCTGCCGAGCAACACTACGCAGGCGTAGGTGAGGATTGCGGCGATGCCGAGCGAGGCAACTACGACGATCCCGAGGCCGCGGTAATACCAGAAGCAGTAACCGACCACCAACATGAGGCCGACGATGCCGGCGATGATGCCGGCCCGCAGCTGCTCGCCGCCCAAGGTGGCGGAGACGTTGCTGACCTCGGAAACGTCGAAGGCGAGCGGCAGCGCGCCGTACTTCAGGACGTTGGCCAGCTCGGTAGCGCTCTTCTGAGTGAAGTTGCCGGAGATCTCCGCTCGGCCGCCCGGTATGGCCTCGTTGACTGACGGCGCCGAGATGGAGACTCCGTCCAAGACGATGGCGAAGCGGTTCTGCGGTTCGCTCTTCTGAGAGATCTCCCTCGTTGCTTGCTCGAACGCCGCAGCGCCTTCTGAGTTGAACTCCAGGTTCACCACCCAGTTGACATTGTTCTGCGGAATGCCTGCCACCGCCGTTGCCAGCTGGTTCCCCTCGATCAGCGTCGGCCCGAGCAGGTATTTCTCGTTTTTCTCCTGGTTGCATGCGAAAAGGCCCTGGTCGGCGACCTCATTCACTTTGGTTTCACAGGTGTATTCAGCGAACGCAGCCTGGCACGCCTCGGTTGGCTGCCACCCCAACGCCTTGTCCGGCGGAGTCCCTTGGCCGTCAGCCGCAACGCACGCCTTATCCAACGGCACCGGTGGAGCGGTCGGTAGGGCGGGCAGTGGCATGTTGTTGCCAGTACCGCTTGGCTCCGTGCTGGCCGGGGCGCTGGGCTCGTCGGACGGCGCCTGCGCCGTCTCTGAGCCCCCGGCAGTGGGCTCATCGCTCGGTGCCGTTGTCGCTGACTGAGTAGGTTCACTTGTCGCAGCCGGCGTCGGCTCCGGCGGTTGCACCTGTTCGGCGGCGTACACCGCCCGGAACCGCAAGACGGCGGTCTGGCCGACGAGCCGAACCAGTTCGTCCTGCTGCACGTTGGGCACCGTGACGATGATCTGGTTGTCGCCGGCTGTGGTCACCTCGGACTCACCCACGCCCAGACTGTCCACGCGGCTTTGGATGATCGTCTTGGCGAGCTGCAGGCTGTTGGGATCCACTGTCCCGGTACCGGTGGTGTTCGTCGCCGTCAAGGTAATGGTGGTACCGCCCCGAAGGTCCAGGCCGAGCTTCGGTGTCCAGGTGCCGCTGACCGCCATCAGGGTGATCAGTCCAGCCACCAACACAGCCAACACGATCAAGGTGCGGCCCGGGTGACCAGTCGTCGTTGCCACTCGCGTGTGTTTCCTAGCTATTGGGAAGAATCAGTCAGCAGTCGGAGGCTTCGAGTCCCGGGGGGCCGATGACGAGTCAGGCTCAGCGACAGGTTCGGTACTGGTCGCCGTCGTCGGCTCCTCGAAGGGCCGCTCAGTTTGCAGCTCAATTGGCTCATCGAGGGAGGCGACCCCGTCCTCGAGTTCGTCCTCCTCAAGAGCGTCTTCGTCGTCCTCAGTGACGATCTTTGAGATCGCCTGCTTGAGCACGGTTAGCTCGGCGCCGGGCGAGATCTCCAGCACAACTTGTCTCGGGCCCACCGAGACGACTGTGCCGAAGAGGCCGCTGCCGAGCATCACCCTGCTGCCCGGGCTGACTGAATTCATCGTCTGTTGCAGGGCTTGTTGACGCTTCCGCTGTGGTCGCAAGATCAAGAAATAGAAGGCCGCCACCAGCAGGGCGATGAAGATCAGGGTCGAGTATTGCTGCATTGCTCCGGCATCCGATTGTGAGGGTGCTGCGCTCGCGCGCAGTACCGATGAGTTGTTCCCTGCGGCTCAGTCTTGCGACCTCTGCTGAAAGAAACCGACCGCCGTACTCTACCTAGTCTGCGACGAAAACCTGCATCGTACGACCGATCAGTCAGCCCGTATGGCTGCGGGCGCAGCTCAGCCGAAGAGGTCAGGTGTGACCTCGACGCCAGGTGAGGGACTGGGAGGTGCCAGGCCGAGGTGCCGCCAGGCGGCTGGCGTCGCGACCCGGCCACGCTGGGTGCGCATCAAGAAGCCCTGCCGGACCAGGAACGGCTCGGCGACCTCTTCGACGGTTTCGCGCTCTTCGCCGACCGAGATGGCGAGCGTCGACAATCCGACCGGCCCACCGCCGAACCTGCGGCACACCGCGTCAAGTACCAAGCGGTCCAGTCGATCCAGACCAAGCTCATCCACCTCGTAAAGCTGGAGTGCATCCCGGGCGATCGAGAGCGTCACGCGGCCGTCCGCACGGACCTGGGCAAAGTCGCGTACCCGGCGCAGCAGCCGGTTAGCGATCCTCGGAGTACCGCGGGACCGGTGGGCGATCTCCGTGGCGCCGGTTGGCTCTAGCGGGACTCCGAGCAGCTCGGCCGAGCGGTGCAGGATGTGCTCCAAAGCAGCAGGGTGGTAGAAGTCCAGTTGTGCAGTGAAGCCAAAGCGGTCACGGAGCGGACCTGGCAGAAGACCAGCGCGGGTGGTGGCCCCAACCAGGGTGAAGCGCGGAATTTCCAAGGGGATCGCAGTTGCTCCCGGCCCTTTGCCGACAACAACATCCACCCGGAAATCCTCCATCGCAAGGTAGAGCATTTCCTCGGCCGGGCGGGACATGCGGTGAATCTCATCGAGGAAGAAGACCTCGCCCTCAACGAGCCCCGAGAGGATCGCGGCAAGGTCGCCGGCATGCTGAATAGCCGGGCCGCTTGAGATCCGCAGCGGCGCATTCATCTCGCTGGCGATGATCATTGCCAGGGTTGTCTTGCCGAGTCCGGGCGGGCCGGACAGCAAAACGTGGTCCGGAACGCCCCCGCGGTGCCGGGCCGCCTCAAGCACTAAGCCGAGCTGGTC
The DNA here is from genome assembly GCA_035257925.1 of Propionibacteriaceae bacterium. Classification (GTDB taxonomy): domain Bacteria; phylum Actinomycetota; class Actinomycetes; order Propionibacteriales; family Propionibacteriaceae; genus Microlunatus. Next base: position 18,762 of record DATEWO010000235.1, read on the forward strand.
GCTGACCCGCGGCTGACCCTCGAACTCGGCTAGGGTGCCGGGTCGAAGCACCGATTCGGCAGCGCGCTCATCGGGATCGGCGTCAGGACGCACCAGCCCGGCAAGGTCGTTGTCACTCAGATGACTCACCGGACTCCGCTACTTCCGAGCCAAGCTCTGTAATGCGGCCCGCATCAAGACCGCGACGTTGACCTGCGGGTCATCGCGCGCCAGGTACTCCACCTCCTCGCAGGCCGACTCGGCATCCCGGGCCGACCACCCCAGCCCCTGGAGTCCCTGTGTCACCTGCGCTCGCCAGGCCGTTGAGGACCCCAACGCGGCTACCGGCAGATCGGTGTGGCCGACCGCGTTGATCTTGTCCTTGAGCTCTATCACGATACGTTGCGCGCCCTTGCGACCGACACCGGGCACCTTGCACAACTGCATCAAATTCTCAGTGGCGATTGCGTTGCGCAGCTCATCAGGACTCAGCACTGCCAGGGCTGCCTGAGCCAACTTGGGCCCGACTCCGGTAGCTGTCAGCAACAGCTCGAAGAACTCCCGCTCGTCGGTCGAGGCGAACCCATACAGCGTGAGCGAGTCCTCCCGCACAATGAGGGACGTCGCCAGCGTTGCCTGCTGTCCGAGCCGGAGGCCGGCTACTGTGCTCGGGCTGCAGACCGCCTGAACGCCGAAGCCGCCCACCTCGATAACTGCCGACGTTGGGCCGAGCTGGGCGACTAGGCCGGTCAGCTGCGCGATCATGCCTCTCCCCTGCAGGGTTCACGGGAGCGGCCAAAAGCACTCCGCTGTCGCTTCGCTTGCTCGGCCGCAGCCTCCACCGCCGCGTTCAGCCGAGTCGTCGTGCTGCCCCGCCACACATGGCAAATCGCAAGCGCAAGGGCATCCGCCGCATCTGCTGGCTTAGGTGGGTCGTCGAGCTTCAAAATCTTGGTCACCATGGCTCCGACCTGTTCCTTGGGAGCACGGCCCGAGCCGGTGATGGAGGCCTTCACTTCGCTCGGGGTGTGCAGGCTCACCGGAATTCCATGCTTGGCGGACACCAGCATCGCTACCCCGGCAGCTTGGGCGGTGCCCATCACCGTCTGCACATTATGTTGGGCGAAAACACGTTCAATGGCGACGGCGGTCGGCCGGTAGCGGGCAACCCAGTCTTCGATGATTTCTTCGATCGCCAGCAGACGACGAGCGATATCCAGCTCCGCTGGCGTACGGATCACGTCGAAGGCGACCATCAGCGGCTGGCGGCCGGGAACGCCATCGACCACGCCGAGGCCGCATCGGGTCAGGCCCGGGTCAATTCCCAGAACCCGCATCCGCTCCCCTAGGTGTCGCGTGACCGGATCGCCCACGCGATCCCCCTTAACCCTGAATAAACGAACAGATGTTCGGCAGCCTATGTGGCACCCCTGACGTTGGCGGCCGCGACACGCTGTCCGTTCCCCAACTAGTGTTGCAGCCGCTCTGCCCGGCTGTCGGCGGGTGCCCTGGTCTGCACTAGCTGATCTTCGCCAGCACCTCGTCGGAAGCATCGAAGTTCGCGTACACGTTTTGGACGTCGTCAGAGTCCTCGAGGGCGTCAATAATCCTCATCAGCTTCTCGGCCGTTGGGGCGTCGACGTCCTGGGTGTACTCGGGGACGAAGGAAACTTCGGCGGATTCGTAATCGAGCCCAGCCTGCTGCACCGCGGTGCGTACCGGCACCGTGTTGCTCGGGTCAGTGATGACCTCGAAACTGTCACCCAGGTCGTTGATCTCTTCGGGGTCGGCATCCAAAGTGGCCTCGAGCAGATCGTCCTCGGTAATGCTGCGACCGTCTTGCTGCTTGGCGACGAGGACCACGCCTTTGCGAGTGAACATCCGCGCGGTCGAGCCGGCGTCGGCCATGGTCCCGCCGTTCCGAGTCACGGCGACTCGAACGTCTGATGCTGAACGATTCCGATTGTCGGTGAGGCACTCGATGAGCAACGCGATGCCGGCCGGGCCGTACGCCTCATACATCAGAGTTTCGTAGTTGGCGCCGCCGCCCTCAGCCCCGGAACCGCGCTTGACAGCCCGGTCGATGTTGTCGTTAGGAACCGAGTTTTTCTTTGCCTTCTGGATCGCGTCATACAGCGTTGGGTTTCCGGCTGGGTCGGCACCTCCGACGCGAGCCGCTACCTCGATGTTCTTGATCAGCTTCGCGAAAAGCTTGCCGCGGCGGGCATCGACCACAGCCTTCTTGTGTTTGGTCGTGGCCCACTTGGAATGACCGGACATGTGCGAAATCCTAACCGTCAGCTTGAGGGGCGTCAGCGACGCCAGATCTGGACGTCCTGCGGCTTGCCACCTTTGACTGGCGAGTCACTTTGCTGCCAGATGCGCCGCCAGCTCGATGCCGGCGGCTCAGGCATGTCAACAGAACCCCGCTGGGTCTCCCACCACGAGGCAGCATCCTCGGCCAGCAGTTTCTTGACCGCGGCAAATATCCGCTGCGTTAAGTCCTCGGGCAACTCACCCGGCCGGGACCTGATCGGCGGCCCGTACCGTACGCTCACCCGTGGACGCCCTGCCACGGGCCACTTGCTCCCCCGCGGCATCGCCGCGTATGTGCCGAGGATCCCGACTGGAATGACGGGCACTTGACAGGCAA
>DATEWO010000236.1:0-36292 GCA_035257925.1 Propionibacteriaceae bacterium
TCGGCAGGGCCTCAAGGTCGGTGCCCCTGAGGAGGCGGCCTGGCGGCAGGGCTTTCTGACCGATGAAGAGCTCGCCGAGCGAGCGGCCGCCTTGCTGAAGTCCGGTTACGGGACCTACCTTGCCGACATCTTGGAGCGGCAGCGCCAGACTGTCCTGAACGTAGCGCGCTGAGCGTCGTTTCTGATCACGGACGACAGCCGGCAACCCCAAGGTCAGTTTTGGCGGCGCCCGCGCCGCGACCGGAGGTAGTCGGCGACCACGTATTCTCCGAGCCGGCTGATATCGGGGGTGAAGACCCGACCGCCGGCACGGCGGGCGAGGGCGTCAACGAAGCGGGCCAAACCTTCGTCATCGCCGAGCATGAAGGTGTTGATCGTCGCGCCGCGACGGGTGAGCTCGTCTACCTCGGCGATGGTCGCTCGGAGCGTCTCCGACGTAGGCGGCCAATGAAAGTACGCCTCTCCCCCACCGGTCAGATGTGCAGTCGGCTCACCGTCGGTGATGACGAGCACAACCGGCTCCGCCTCAGGATGACGACGCAGGTGGCGCGAGGCGAGCATCAGCGCATGCTGCAGATTCGTGCCTTGCATCCAGTCCGGCTCCACCTCTGCGAGCTGGACCGGCGTCATGCGACGGGCAAACCTGTTGAAGCCGATGACCTGAAGCGCATCCTGGCGGAATCGGGTTTCCATGAGGTGATTGAGAGCCAGCGCCGTCTGCTTCATCGGACCCCAGCGTCCGTCGTGCACCATCGAGAATGAGAGATCGACGCAGAGCGCCACCGCCGCGCTGATCCGGCGCTCGGTCTCGGTGACCTCGAAATCGTCGACGGCCAAAGCAACGCCGGTGGACGTCAGTCCCGATCGGCGCAAGGCGTTGGACACCGTACGCGGGGCATCGATCGGCAGCTCATCGCCAAAAGCCCAGGGCCGGGTCAATCCGGTCGGCTCGTCGGCGGCCCCAGTCTGGTGGTCGTCATGATCGCCACGGCCGGACCCGTCGAGCTGAGCGAATACCCGCCGCAGGGCTGTCTGCCCTAGTCGCCGAACCGCACGTGGGGTCAAGCGCAGACCGTCGTCGCCTCGGGTCAGGTAGCCCTGCTCCTCCAGTTCTCGTTCAAGATCACGGAGAGCTTGCAGGTCGCTCAGAGCTTCACGACCAAGATGCTTTTCCAGCAGTTCGACATCCACATCGTCCAGCGTGGAAGTCCGGTCGCCCTGGGACAGCTGCGCTTCCAGTGCCTCCAGATCGGCCAGGTCGGCAACCGCCTCGACCGCGGCACTGTAGCCGAGCTGCTCACCACCGGGGCGCATGTTCGCGGCCTGCTCCCGGTCCAGGCCGGGACGCAACGCCCGTAGGTTGTCCGCCAGCTGCGCCATCTCCGAAGCGAGATCGGCATCAGCGAGTACATGGCTCAGCAGTTGGCCGAGCTGCTCCCGCTGCTCGGGGCTGAGCGATGCCATCAACCTCATGCCAGCGGCCTCACGGCGCGCCAGCGCATCGATCAGCTCCTCGATCGTCTCCGGCTGCTCTGGGAAGAACTCGCCATGACGCTCCATGAAGTCAGCAAACTGATCTGTCGTATCTTCCTGCCGTGCATGTGCAGCGAGCAGCGCATTGAGATCAGCCAACATGTCCTTTACCCGCTGCATGACCTCGGGATCCGGGGATTCCAGAGCCTGCTTGATGCCGGCAAACTGGGCGTCCAGCACCTCACGCTGCAGCATGCTCTTGATCGCCTCGAAGATGGCACGGGCCTCCTCGGATCGCCACGCGTATCGGTCGAGGCTGCGAACCGCGCCGGCAACGTCGTCGGGCACCGTCTCAAGCTCGAGCTCGGCCAGCCGCGCATCGTCGGTGTCGCTGCCGGCCAACGCTTCTCGCTCGGTGGCGAGCGCTTGGTCGAGCGCGGCTCTGACCTGATCGAGAGTCCCGCCGAGGTCACCGCGGCGTCGTGCCTGCGCACGCAGCCTTCTGATCTTGTCGACCAACCGATCGAGCCCGCCGCGACCGTCCACCCCACGGCGCATCAGGTCTCTCAGGGAGTCGGGTACGGTTCCCGCAGAAAGCACGTCGTGGCCGATCTTGTCGACAGCTGCCCGTACGTCGAAAGGTGGTCTTAGCGGGTCCGGCCCGCCGCGCCATGGTCCGTAGCGGAAGCGGTGATGGGCTCTGCCCGGCTCTTGACCGCCGTCGTGATCGCGCCCGCCGCTATCGGAAACCATGATCACTCCTGTCAGGCTGCGCCATAGATCGTCCGGCCCCCGACGGTCTCCTTCTCCAGCCGACGGGTCAGATACAACCCCTCGAGCGTGAACTCAACCGCCGCCGCCACCTGCCCGCGCTCAGCCGCATCGTCGTAACCAAGTCGGGACAGCACCTTGTACAGGCCCGGCACGGCGCCCAGCTGCGCCAACAGATCAGACGCAGCGACCAGGTCACCCGTCTCCACGACACCACCCTGCGCGAAGACGTTGGTGAAGCCGGAGAGATCGAGACCCGAGAGCCGATCACGGAACGTCGCCGCGACCGCGAGCCGCAGCAGGTGGTCTAGCACGGCTCGTTCCCGGCCCTCCTCCCCCATCTCGAACTCGATCTTGCCGAGCAGCGTCGGAAGTACGACGGCCAGATCGCAGGTGCGTGCGACCGCTGTTTCATGATCGCGGGTACGGGCGGCCCGCCGCAGTGCTGAAGCTGCCACCCCTTCCGCGGCTGCAATCGCAAACCGGGCGGAGATACCCGACCGCTGGTCCACCGAACTGGACTCCCGAAGGTGTTGCGTGAGACGCGCCAGTACTTCCAGTAGATGATCACCAACCTCCGACACCAGCGTGGCTTCTTGACGGATCAGAGTCACCTCATCGGCAAGATCGGTGAGGTAGTGGGTCCGCAGCTCAGCGCCGAATCTGTCCTTCAACGGAGTGATGATTCGGCCGCGATTCGTGTAGTCCTCCGGATTGGCCGTCGCGATCATGAAGATGTCCAGCGGCAGTCGTAGGGAGTAACCGCGTACCTGGATATCCCGCTCCTCCAAGACGTTGAACAGAGCAACCTGGATGCGCTCGGCAAGGTCGGGCAGCTCATTGAGCCCGAACACGCCCCTATTGGCGCGAGGTACCAGTCCGTAATGCACAGTCTCCGGGTCCCCGAGTGTGCGACCCTGAGCCACCTTCACGGGGTCGACATCACCGATCAGGTCGCCGACTGAGGTATCGGGCGTCGCAAGCTTCTCGGTGTAGCGTTCGTCGCGGTGCCGCCAATCCACTGGCAACTCCTCGCCCGCCTCCGCCGCCAATGAGCGACACCGGACACACACCGGCGTGAACGGGTCATCGTGGATCTCACATCCGGCTACTTGTGGGCTCCACTCATCGAGGAGGCCTGCCAATGTCCGCATCAGTCGGGTTTTGCCCTGGCCGCGTTCGCCGAGTATCACCAGGTCGTGGCCAGCAAGTAGAGCGCTTTCCAGCTCAGGCAGCACCGTTTCGTCGAAGCCGACAATGCCAGGAAAGGCGGCTGTCCCAGAGCGGAGTCGTTCCAGCAAGTTCTCGCGAAGCTCCACCTTGGTCCGGCGACTCACATATCCCGATTCCCGAAGCTCGCCACGTGTGGCTGGCTTCCGATGCAGAAGCTCGCGCATGGACCGACAGTACGACCTGACCCAAGCTGGCCGGATTTCCTGGCTCGCCGGTGCGCCGAGCGCCTCCCCCAACTCCTAGGTCCGAAAGAGTAAGTTGACTGGAACGAATGCCGCACGAGGAGCCGCCGCGACGGATGCGCACCGCACGACTGGTCGGACTCAGCCCGGATGGGAAGTCCTTGATCGTGGCTACCGAGAGCGGTGAGGAGTTCATGATCGAGGCGGATGAGAGGCTCCGTGCGGCGCTGCGCGGAGATCGGCCGCGACTCGGACAACTGGAGATCGAGATGGAAAGCTCACTCACCCCTCGCGACATTCAGGCGCGGATTCGGGCAGGCGAGACCCTCGAGGATGTGGCCCGAGTGGCAGGCATTCCCATGGATAGGGTCGAGCGCTTCGCCGCACCCGTCCTTGCCGAGCGCGAACACGTCGCGTCGATGGCCATGGCATCCTCGGTACGCCGCAGCGGCGAGCCCTCCGGTCACCGCAGTCTGCGCATCACAGTCACCGAGCGATTGTTGGGTCGCGGAGTCGACATCGACGCGATCCGGTGGGACTCCTATCGCCTGGATGACGGCCGGTGGGCCGTGACCGCGGATTATCGAGCGGGTGACACGAGTCGGCACGCCTCATTTTTCTACGATCTTCGGGGCCGGTTCTCCATCGCGGCCAATGACGAGGCCCGGTGGCTGCTCGGCGATCAACACTCGTCACGAGGTTCGCAGCGAAGTCGCCCGCGGCTGGGGGAGGAATCCGAGGGTGACACCGAGCCAACACTGGTGAGCGACAAGCTGGCCCTCGCGCAGGCGGCTCACGAGGCCGCGCGAAGCCAGCCAGCCGATGAGCATCCGGATGAGGACGAGGCGGATGAGCCCACGGTTGCGGTGCCCCGGGCGCTGCGCTCAGTGGCGGAACTGCCCAACGCGAGTGGCTTAGCCGATGAAGCAACTGAGGTGTCGCCGATTGGGACGCTCTACGAGATGCTGGGCGGAGACGGCTACAGCGAGGACTCACCGCGGGTATACGCCGGTCTGAGCGACGCTACTGCGGTGCCTGAGACCGACACCGTTGCCGACGGCGGCTGGGAGCCGGCCATCGTGATCAACTATCCGGTCGAGCCGAGCATGCACGACGAAGGTGTCATCGACACGCCGGGAACCGAGGAGCACTCCCCGAGCCCCTTCACGGCGACGACGACCGAACATGACTTGCCAGGCACCGACGAGCCTGGGCCACCCGATCTACCTGCGAACCTGGACGATCGAACTGATGAAGCCCATGAGTTCGAGATTGAGTCGCTGGTGCACGTCGACACGCCGCCGGACCGAAAGAACGTCAAGCGGAAGCGAGCCTCCGTACCGAGCTGGGACGAGATCATGTTCGGCGGACCCAAGCGTCAAAGCTAACGCCACACCGGTTTCGTTCAGTGATCAGTTTCCGGTTGCGATCGGCCGGCTGGGGTCGCTGATCCAGTCACTCCACGACCCCGGGTAGATCGCGGCTGTCAGCCCAGCGGACTCCAGCGCCAGCAGGCTGTGCGAGGCGGTGATCCCGGAGCCGCAATAGAGCACCGCGTCCTCCCGGCCGCCAGCTTCGGCGTACAACCTGGCGATCTCAGCTGGCGGCAGAAATCGTCCGTCAGCCTGCAGGTTTGCCGTAGCCGGCAGATTGACCGCTCCCGGAATGTGGCCGGCCACTGGGTCGATGGGCTCGTGCTGCCCTGAGTACCTCTCGGCAGCGCGTACGTCGATCAGGGTGCGAGCCTCCGGCCTACCGAGCAGCGCTGAAATTTCGACGGCATTGAGTTGAGGCCGTTGGCCGGGCCGCGCGATGAAGTCACCTCTCGGTGGCGGGTCACCCGGACCTGAAACCGTCGGCAGTCCGGCGGCTCTCCAGGCGGCTAAACCGCCATTCAGAACCCTGACATAACGGTGTCCGGCATCAGTCAACAGCCACCACAGCCGAGCAGCAGCCTGCGACGTCGCAGCATCGTAGGCGACAACCAACGAGTCCTGGCGTACGCCGATGTCGCGCATCGCCTGCTCGAAAACGGCAACCACCGGAAGCGGGTGACGGCCGCCGACACCCGGCGGTCCGGTGAGTTGTGTCTCCAGATCCACCCAGACAGCACCCGGAATGTGGCTAGCCACGAAGTCCGGCTTGCCAGGTGGTCCGTTGACAGTCCAGCGCACATCAGCGACGACTGGAGGCTGGACGGAATCGAGCAGCTCCGCCAGCTCTGCGAGAGAAATCAGCACGGCATCAGAACTCGTCATCGGCTGCCCCGTTCTCGCCGAGTGGGAGCGGGTCGGAGAGGGTGGCCCGCGCCACAGCTCTCGTCACCCCGCGACGGTGATGCCGGCGGCACAGCACCTCGTACGCGCCTGCCTGCGGCGTCTCTTCGCCGTCCACATCGGAAACCGGCATGGTGTCACCCACCAGGACCTGATCACCCACAAGCACCATCTCTCCGTTGAAGGTTCGGGCATTGTGCGTGGCACGCTCACCACACCAGCACAGCGCCCGGACCTGAAGAGTCTCAATCCTGTCGCACAGTTCCACCAGCCGCTGGGAGCCAGCAAACAGCCGAGTCTGGAAGTCGGTGAGAAGGCCGATGGCAAACACGTCGATCCGTAGCTCATCAACGATTCGCGCCAGCTGATCCACCTGCTCCGCGGAGTAGAACTGCGTCTCGTCGCACACCAGATAGTCGATCCGTTGGCCGCTGGTGAGCTGGGCCACTACATAGCTCCAGAAGTCGAATTGCCATGTGACCTCGATGGCGGGCTTCGCCAGGCCGAGGCGTGATGAGATCGTCGACTCACCAGCGCGATCATGACTGGTGAACAGCCGACCTCTTCGGCCTGCGGTTCCTTGGGTGTAGTCGAGCTGCAAGGCAAGGGTCGACTTGCCGCAGTCCATCGGTCCGGTGAAATAGCAGAGCTCAGCCACGCCGGAATCCTGCCATCCCAACCGAACTCTCGAGTCAGGCCACCAGGAGTGGCACGAGCATCTCGGCTGGCGTCAGTGATCCATGCATGCCGATCAGGGTGTACTCGCGTGGAAAGGCACTCGTCATGACCGCCCAGTCCCCACGAAGGGCAACCAGCACATGCCCCCAGCGCTCTCGGAGTTGATCATCTATCGCCGCAAACCAGCCTTCGTCGATCGCCTCGTCCCGGGTCCGAACCCAAGCGAGATCGCCGAGCCGGTCGCGCCATCGGTCCGCCACCCGACGCGGTGGTTCGTGATCAACATAGAGCTGTCGGAAGCGACCCTCCCCGGCGAGCGCGGACAGACCCGCCATAAGTGCTGGATCGTCCTCGGCGACGATTCGCTGATCTGAGGGAATGTCAACCATGCCATGGTCGCCGGTTATGATCACCGTCACTTGAGGAGGTAAGGCGGCGCGTAGCCGCTCGCACATTGCGTCGATCCGCGCCAGCTGCTGCAGCCAGTTAGCCGAACCGCAGCCGTGGACGTGTCCGAAATGATCAAGTTCACGCTCGTAGGCATAGACCACGCTGCGATCGCCGCGCATGGCTGCCTCAGCGATCAGCGCGATCCGCAGCTCCTCGGCACTTTCGTCGGAGAACGGGACGAAGGCGGCTCCACGAAGCGCAGCCTCGGTCAACCCGGTGCCTTGGAACCGCGCCAAGGCGACTGTGGTGACCGCGATTCCCTTCCTTGCCGCACGCTCGAAGAATGTCGGCTTGGATTGGTAGACCGTGGGAACCAGGTCCGATTCCCACGTCAAGGCATTCAAGATCTCGCCGGTCGACGGTACCCGCGAGGTGTAGCCAACAAGCCCATGCTGTCCGGGCGGCTGCCCGGTTCCCAGACTTCCGAGGCTGGTAACCGTGGTACTCGGCACCGCGGACGTGATCGGCTGTGCGCCTCCCAGTAGTGATGCGAGAAAGGGGGCCGCCATGACCGCCCGTCGCAGCAAGTTCCAGCCGAGCCCGTCGATCAGCACGACGACGTAGCGGGCTGAATCTGGCAACCGAAACGCATCCTCTGTGTAACCAGACACATCCAGATGCGCACCAATGCTCGGCATCAGTTCACCGAGGGTTGTGGACTGGTAGGCCGGAACAACCATCTCGGGCAGTGGCTGGCTGGCCGGCACCTCTGCCGAAGACCACCCCACTGCAGGTGAGGTCATACTGCAGCCGCTCGCTGCAGTGAGCTGGCGAACCGCACCAGGCGAGCGACTCGGTCCGGACCATCGGCTGCCGCGCTCATCCGCACTGTCAAGTCGTCACCGACAAGGGTCCCGGTGTATCCATGATCGGCTTCGCACTGCGGGTCACTGCAGGTCGCTAGCTCAAGGTCGATTCGACGTACCGCTCCCCAGCCCACCGACAGCCAGGTCTCGAAGACATCCTCCGAGCCAGCCTGATACGACGCAGGCTGGGTGAGGACACGAGTCAAGGCAACTGTGTTGATCTTGCTCAGCGCCACTGACTCCGTGGAGGAAGCCGCGTAGATCCCCGATGCTGGAGGCTCCGCAGGCTGGTCGTCGGTGTGGCCGATCACAAGTCGGGTGGGGGTCAGCGCAAGCACTGTGACATGGCGGTGGATCTCGTCGCGATTGAACGTCGGCTCGTGATGCACCACGAAATCCAGCAGCTCCTCATCTGCGAGGGCGATCATGATTGCGTCCTCGACGAGTTCCGGGAAGTATCCGCACGCATCGATCTCGGCACGCAGATCTTTCCTCGTGGAGCCAATCCTCATGCCGATCATCCTGCCACGCACTACCCACACTCCGCGTTGATCGGCTGTCGATTGCTGCGGCACCGGCAGATCGCTCAACGGCGGGAGCTACAAGACTCGGGCCAGGGGGTCGCGTTGATCCGCTGTGGGTGTGACGAACACTCGCGCACCCAGTACCGAGATCGAGCCAACTGAGGCCACACAGGGTCGAAGGGTAACCGAAGCCAGCTGGGGAATTGCGTCGGCCAGTTGGGCTATCCGGTGCAGCAAGTCCTCAATTCCTGCGATGTCGACTCCAGGCGCGCCGTGGCGACCAAACAGCGTTGGGGCAGCCTTCAGCTCCCGAACCATTTCCGCGGCATCAACCGCTGTCAATGGTGGCACGCGGTAGACGGTGTCGCCGAGCAACTCGCTGGGAATGCCGTCCAGACCGAGCGAGACGATGGGCCCAAACGCGGCATCCTCGCGACTGGTGATGATCAATGCCACGCCGGGTGGCGCCATCGCCTGGACGACCGGCATCGCCACTGACAGGTCTTCGTCGTTGCCAAGGCCGATTTCGGCTATGAGTTGCCGCAGATCCTTCCAGGCGGCGATCATCTCTGCGGCGTTGTCGATGTTGCGGTGCACGCTGGCGAGATCTGGTCGACCACGTAGGGCGCTGCTGGTCGCCTTCAGGACGACATTCCAGCCCAGCTGATCACCAGCTGCAACTGCGTCGTCCAAGCTGGCGACTGCGAGCTGCGGCACCAGATTGATCCCGTACGTACCCAGCAGCTCAGCGGTCTCGGTCTCCATCAGCTCTCGGCCTGCCGGCTGCGTTGCCAGAATGCGGTTGACAAACTGCTTTGCGGCTTGGGTATCCACCTGCACCATCGGCACTGCACCAGGGTCCCGGCGACACCATTCGGCGTAGTTAGTAAGAGCGGCCAACGCCTGGATGGCGTCGACGGATCCATCAAACCTGGGCAGCAGTCCCGGTATGTCCGGGTCTGCGCCGCTCATCAACGGCGGATGAAAGTCCAAAAACACTCCGATCAGCGGCTTGGAAGCTTCGGCAGCGACGTTCTCCAGAGCCAGAATGATCTCCGCTGTGCCTTCATCGAAAACATTCACGGCCGCGCACACCACCGAGTCATACCGCTGATCAGCTAGCGCCGCACGCGCTGCCTGCACAAACTCCGCCGGGCCAGCCTCGGCTCCGAGCAGCTCTGGCTGAGGGTCGCGGAGCAATCCGACTGACTCCATCTTCTGCAGCATCTGGTGAGCGAGCGTCAGGGAATTGGTGATAATCCGCACTCGCGGGCCGGACGGCAACGGCTGTCGTGCTGCGATCTTGGCGATGTCGATCATGTCACCACGGCGATGCACCACCAAGATGCCGGCCTGCCGGAAGAGAGCATCTACCGCCTCTTCCGCGGAATGGCCAAGCCCGCCTCGTACCCCAGCATGATCAGCTCGATGGGTACGCCCCGGCGCGAACACGACGACGGGCTTATGGCGGGCCAGCTGCCGGGTGATTCGGGAGAACTTTCTCGGGTTGCCGATTGAGTCCAACGTGAGCAGGCAGACCCGGGTGGCCTCGTCGTCCCCCCAGTACTGCATCACGTCATTGGCAGTTACGTCGGCATAGTCACCCGTGCTGATGAAGGTGGACACACCTAGGTCCTGACGCACGGCGTCGTTGAGCAAGGCGACACCGACAGCCGAAGACTGGCAGAACAAACCCGCTCCCCCGGCACGTGGCATGGGTCCGGGCGTTGCGTTCAACTGAACGGTGCGCAGGGTGTTGATGATGCCGAGAGCGTCCGGACCAAGCGCCCGAATTCCATACGCCCGCGCCAGATTGATGATCTTGAGATTGTCACCAGCGACGTAGTCGGTTCCGGTCAGCACCACCATGCCGTGTGCGCCCTGGTGTGCCGCCTCGATCACGACTGCACCCAGCTGGTTCGTCGGCACTGAGACGATCGCCAGATCCAGACCGCCCGGTACCGCGGCGATGGAAGCAGCGTTGGGCACGCCAGCAACCGGAGCACCATCGATGCTGACTGCCACCACCTCGCCGCTATAACCGCCGTGCACGATCGAATTGATCAGGTCGCGCACTCGATCACCTTGTCCGTACACTGCGATCCGCTGCGGATTGAGCAGCCGTCGCACCGAGGCACTTTCGGCACGATGCTCGCGGCGTGCCATGACGCCAACCGAGGTGTCGGTAGGCAAGATCGGAAACTCGACAGCGAGCACGCCATCTTCGACGGCCTTGGACACGCGGTAACCGGCGTCAGCAAACACTTTGGCCATCCGCCGGTTCTCCGGTAACACTTCGGCGACGAAGCGGGTGATTCCACGTTCCCGAGCAGCCTGCGCCAGATGCTCCAACAGCAGCTGAGCAATCCCGCGGCCCTGATGGGCATCCTCGATCAGGAACGCCACCTCAGCGTGATCACCTTCAGTGCGGTCGTAACGCCCGACCGCGATCATGTCCTCACCGAGGGTAACGATGAAGGCCACCCGGTCCACATAGTCGACCTCGGTGAACAGCTTCACGTCTCGATCAGTCAGCCGCGGATAAGGCACGAAGAAGCGGAGGTACTTCGACTCCGGCGAGACCCGTTCGTAAAAAGCGACCAGCCGCTCAGCATCGGATGGCCGGATCGGCCGCAGATGCGCTACACCGCCGTCGGCCAGCAGGATGTCGGCTTCCCACTCTCGGGGGTATCCGGGCGGGTCCGCGTCAATATTTCCCCGGGCCTGGCTCACGGACACGGCCAAAAGCCTACGCAATGTTTGATTGCTCGCTCCGCTCGCTGCGGATCGCGCTCTGGAGCCCGCCTACTTCGTCGTCACTCGGGGACGAAAGAAAAGCGTGTCCCCTCGCTCCCCCTCAGCACAGCGGCGCGCGATCCGGGGTTTGATTGCTCGCTGCTGCGGTTGCGTTGCTGCCAGGTTTCGAGGGCAATGGCCAGTTGGGTCATGTTCATGAGGAGCGCGCAGGAATAGTGTTCAAGCCATGGCCGACTTCGTCGCTGCAATCGATCAGGGTACGACGAGCACTCGCTGCATGATCTTCGACCACTCAGGGCGCGAGGTCGGAAAGTACCAGCTCGAGCACCAGCAGATCCTGCCCCAAGCAGGATGGGTGGAGCACGATCCAACAGAGATCTGGCAGCGCACTCAAGAGGTAGTCCAGCAAGCCTTGGCAGAGAGCGGCCTTGGTGCCACTGACCTCGCGGGGCTCGGGATCACCAACCAGCGTGAAACGACGGTTGTCTGGGATCCCGTCACAGGTGAGCCATACGGGAACGCAATCGTCTGGCAGGACACCCGTACGGACAAGATCGCCGCCGAGCTTGATCGGGATGGTCGTGGTGATGTCATCCGGCACCGGGCCGGACTGCCACCAGCCACGTACTTTTCCGGCGGCAAGTTGCAGTGGATCTTGCAGAACGTCGACGGGGTTCGCGAGGCCGCCGAACGCGGCCGCGCCAAATTCGGCACTACTGACAGCTGGCTGTTGTGGAATCTGACCGGCGGTGTTGACGGCGGACAGCACGTCACCGACGTGACCAATGCCAGCCGCACCATGCTGATGGATCTGGAGAAGCTGGACTGGGATCAAGAGTTGCTGAGTTTCTTCGGCATCCCGCGGGAGATGCTGCCCAGTATCCTGCCGTCCTCCGATGCCGCGGCGTACCAGCGCACTCGTGCAGACGGCCCGTTCGGCGCCGAGGTGCCGATCGGTGGTGATCTTGGGGACCAACACGCAGCTATGGTCGGCCAGGTGTGCCTGCGGTCCGGCGATGCCAAGAACACCTACGGCACTGGCAATTTCTTACTGCTCAACACCGGCGAGCAGCTGTGCCGCTCGAGCAACGGCCTGCTCAGCACCGTGTGCTACCAGTTCGGTGACGCCGCGCCGGTCTACGCCCTCGAAGGCTCCATTGCCGTCACCGGCTCCGCCGTGCAATGGCTGCGCGACCAACTCAAGATCATTCGCGATGCCGCGGAGATCGAGACGCTGGCGCGCCAGGTCGACTCTTCCGCGCACGTGTACTTTGTGCCTGCGTTCTCCGGACTCTTCGCGCCCTACTGGCGTTCTGATGCCCGCGGCGTCATTGTCGGTCTCTCCCGCTTCCATACCCGAGAGCACATCGCCCGAGCGACGCTGGAAGCAATCTGTTACCAGAGTCGCGATGTCGTGGAGGCAATGGAAAAGGACGCGGGTATTCAACTCGACGAACTCAAAGTTGATGGAGGGGTCACCGCAAACACACTCTGCATGCAGATACAGGCCGACACGCTCGGCGTCGAGGTGAGCAAGCCGGTAGTGGCGGAGACAACGGCACTGGGTGCGGCGTATGCAGCCGGTTTGGCCACCGGATTCTGGTCCTCACCGGACGACCTCCGGGAAAACTGGCTGGAGGATCAGCGCTGGGTCCCGCAGATCAGCGAAGAGGAACGCGCGGCGGGTTACGCCGGGTGGCAGAAGGCCGTACAACGAAGCTTGGACTGGGTCCAGGTTTAGTGGTGTCGCGCAGCAACGACAAGAGGAGTGGTGGATATGGCAGCGGTGGCTCAGCCCAGGATCAAGGAATCGGTGGCGCCAGATCCAGCCCGCAATCTCGCGCTCGAGTTGGTCCGTGCCACCGAGGCGGCGGCGATCAACTGCTCCCGTTACATGGGTTTCGGCGACAAGAACCAGGTGGATGGCGCAGCCGTTGACGCCATGCGGCCGGTGCTCGGTTCGGTGCGCATGAACGGCATCGTGGTGATCGGTGAGGGCGAGAAGGACGAAGCCCCCATGCTCTTCAACGGTGAGCGGGTCGGCGACGGCTCGGGACCGGAGTGGGACATCGCTGTGGACCCGGTCGACGGCACCACACTGACCGCCAAGAGCTTGCCCGACGCTGTCAGCATCATCGGCGTCTCGCCCCGTGGCACGATGTTCTCCCCAGGCCCGGCCGTTTACATGCAGAAGCTGGTGGTTCCAGGGGAGGCTGCCGCCGCTGTCGATCTTGATGCGCCGATCGGAGACAATCTCGCCAAAGTCGCTGAGGCGACCGACCGCGCTGTCTCCGAACTGACAGTCTGCGTCCTCGACCGGCCACGACACACTGACCTTGTTGCGGACATTCGTGCGGCTGGTGCTCGGATCAGGTTTCTGCTCGACGGCGACGTGGCCGGTGCAATCATGGCCGCCAGCCCGTCTACCGGGGTGGATCTGCTGGTTGGCGTCGGTGGCACTCCCGAGGGCGTGCTCGCGGCATGCGCGCTTCGCTGCCTCGGTGGCGAGATGTTCGGACGGCTGATCGCCCGCAACGAGGCTGAGCGGGCGGCAATCCTTGACGCCGGTTTCGATTTCGATCGAGTCCTCACCACCACGGACTTGGTTTCCGGTGACAACGTGTTCTTCGCTGCCACAGGTGTCACCGACGGAGCATTGCTACGGGGGGTGCGATTCGAAAGCCACCGCATTGTGACCCAGTCACTGTCCATGCGGTCCCGTTCGGGCACGATCCGGCTGATCGAGGGTCGCCATGACCCAGAACGCTCCTTCCTGGTCAATCCGTGACGACGTGATGTTCTCCACCACCTCCCCACTGAGTCCGACAGCCAGGGCAAGCGCACTGGACCGGCTGGCGAGCGACGACCTGGACATTCTCGTCATTGGTGCGGGGGTCACAGGCTGCGGCTGTGCGCTCGATGCGGTCACCCGCGGGCTGCGCGTCGGGCTGGTCGAGGCCCGTGATTTCGCGGCTGGTACCTCGAGCCGGTCCAGCAAGTTGTTTCACGGCGGGCTCCGCTATCTGGAGCACCTCAACTTTGCCTTGGTCTTCGAGGCCCTCAAAGAACGCTCGCTCGCGCTCAACAAGCTGGCTCCACATCTGGCCAAGCCCGTGCCGTTCCTGTACCCGCTGATGCGGCCGGTGATCGACCGCGGCTACGGAGGCCTCGGCATTGGTGTGTACGACGTGCTCGGTGCTGGGCGCGGGGTACCGCAGCATATGCGGCACTTGAGCCGGAAACGCACGTTCGAGTCCTTTCCCTCCGCGAATCGCGAGACGGTGATCGGCTCGATTCGGTTCTACGAGGGACAGGTCGACGACGCCAGGCACACTCTGATGATCGGCCGCACGGCGGCGCACTACGGCGCGGCGGTCGCCACCAGTACTCGGGTGATCGGTTTCCTGCGTGAGGCGGACCGCGTTGCCGGCGTCACGGTTCGTGATCTTGAGTCCGGCCGCGAGTTCACCATTCGCGCCAAGCAGACGATCAATGCGGCAGGGGTCTGGATCGACGAGCTCCAGGAGATGCTGGGCGGTCGGGGGCAGTTCCGGGTCCGCGCGTCTAAAGGCATCCATCTCGTAGTACCCCGGAACCGCATCAACTCCATGACGGGATTGATCACCCGCACCGAGAAGAGCCTGCTCTTCATCATCCCCTGGGGTAGTCACTGGATCATCGGCACCACCGACACCGACTGGCAGCTCGATCGGGCCCATCCCGCGGCCAGCCTGGCCGACATCGACTACCTGCTGGAACGCGCCAACACATTGCTGGCTGACCCACTGAAACGCGAAGATGTGGTCGGCGCTTACGCCGGCCTGCGCCCGCTGCTGGCCGGCGAATCCGACTCAACCTCGAAGCTCTCCCGAGAGCATGCCGTCGCTTCGCCCGTCCGCGGCCTGGTCACCATCGCCGGCGGCAAGTACACCACCTATCGGGTGATGGCCAAGGACGCCGTTGACGCGGCCGTGCGGGACTTGGACAAGAAGGTGCCGGCGTCCTGCACGGAGGAGGTGCCGCTACTGGGTGCCGACGGCTATCACGCCTTGTGGAACGCGCGGCCCCTGTTGGTCGACGAGACCGGCCTGCGTGACGTGCAGGTCGAGCACCTGCTCAACCGTTACGGCTCCTTGCTGCCAGAGCTTCTGGACATGATCAAATACTCTCCGGAGCTGGCGCATCCGTTGGAGGGTGCATCGGAGTATCTCAAGATCGAGGCCGTCTACGCTGCGTCCCACGAAGGTGCCCTGCACCTGGACGACATCCTGGCCCGGCGTACCCGCATCTCGATTGAGACGTGGGACCGCGGTTTGGCCGCGGCACCGGAGGTCGCCCGCCTGGTTGCTCCCATCCTGGGCTGGGAAGCGGCCGATGTTGATCGTGAAGTGGAGCACTACCAAAAACGGGTTGCGGCCGAGCGCGAGTCACAAGACCAGCCGGATGATCTTTCGGCCGACGCGGCCAGGCTGGGAGCACCGGACGTCCGGATGGGACGCGTCCACTAGGGCGTGCTGACGCGCTGTTCGGACAGGCGCGTCGGGTCAACAATGGACTCGCCGCACACCCTCTGGCGACACTCTCCTCACCTGGCCCCAGACGTTGTCGGCTCAGCGTAAGGTCACGGCATGCCCATCACTCCGACCACCTGGACCTGCTGCGGCCTACGCATCCCGGTTAACGGAAACAGGCTGGCATGAACGAAAAGCCTGGCAGCGTTCGCGACCTCATCGGCGATTACATTGCAGAACAATGCACGGTCATCCTCGACTCCGAGGCTGAGTTGCGTGCCGGTGAAAACGTGGTTCACACGACGCGGGTGGCGGTACGCCGGTTGCGCAGCACGATCCGGGTGTTCGCCGACCTGTTCGACGCCTCCGAGGCAGAGCATCTGGAAGAGGAGCTGGTGTGGTGGGCGGGCCTGCTCGGCCAGGTAAGGGACCTGGACATCCTGGCCCAAAGGCAAGCCGCACTGCTGGCCGAGCTGCCGGCTGAACTGGTCCTTGGCCCGGTTGCGTCGACCATCGAGGCTGAGCTGGCTGTGCAGCGCAAACAGGCGGCCGATGCGATGGTCCAGGCACTGGACTCTGAGCGCTACCGGAAGCTGATGGGTCTGATGTATCACTGGCGAAGCGACCCGCCACTTACTCCGGCCGCCGATGTCTCCGTCGACGCGATCGATCCAATGATCAAGAAGGCTCAGAAGAAGGCGCGCAAACGGCTGACGACCGCGGTTGCGGCGCGCCGCGGCGGCGAGCCATCAGATGAGCTGTTCCATCGGGCTCGGAAGGCGTCGAAGCGCTATCGGTACGCGGTGGAAGCTGCCCAGCCCGTCTGGGGCAGCAAAGCTGACAAGATCGTTTCGGAGCGGAAGGACCTGCAGGACCTGCTAGGGAATCACCAGGATGCGATTGTGAGCGCTGCCTTCCTTCGCGAGCTCGGCGCCCGCCTCGGGATCCGGTCAGGTCAGAACGGGTTCAGCTACGGAGTCCTCTATGCCCGCGAGGTATCCGCCCGCGATTCGCTGCTGGACGACCTCAGGCCCTTCCTCTAGTTCAGGCCGGTACCCGCCGCAACGTGTCGACGCTGCAATCGAGAGCACTGGTGCCAGACTGAAATAGCGAGACTGCAGGGAGGAGAATCTGCGTTCGATGGCCAGAACACCAGCACCACCAGAGGACGACTTCACCGAGCGAATCGTCGATATCGATGTCTCCTCTGAGATGCAGACCAGCTTCTTGGAGTACGCCTATTCGGTGATCTATTCACGGGCCCTTCCTGACGCCCGGGATGGACTCAAGCCGGTACAGCGCCGGATCTTGTACTCGATGGACGAGATGGGCGTACGGCCGGATCGTTCGCACGTCAAGTGCGCCCGGGTGGTCGGTCAGGTCATGGGTCAGTACCACCCGCATGGCGACGGTGCCATCTACGATGCGCTTGTCAGAACCGCGCAGCCCTGGACCATGCGACTGCCACTGGTCGATGGCCACGGCAACTTTGGATCGCTGGACGACGGCCCGGCGGCTATGCGTTACACGGAGTGCCGGATGGCACCTGCCGCCGCGGCCATGACCGACGGGCTCGACGAGGACACCGTCGACTTCAAGCCGAATTACGACGGCAAGGACGTCGAGCCGACGGTGCTCCCCGCGGCTTTCCCCAACCTGTTGGTCAACGGCGCGACGGGGATCGCGGTCGGTATGGCCACCAACTGCCCGCCGCACAACCTGGTGGAGGTCATCCAGGCGCTGCGTCACTTGATCAAGCACCCGGACGCCGACATCGACGAGCTGATGCGTTTCATTCCCGGGCCTGATCTGCCCAGTGGCGGCAAGATCATCGGGCTGGACGGTGTGCGCGATGCCTACCACACCGGGAAGGGATCGTTTCGCATCCGCGCCACCGCACGCATCGAGCAGGTACATCCACGTCGTAAGGGCATCGTGATCACTGAGCTGCCCTATCTGATCGGTCCGGAGCGAGTGATCGAACAGATCAAGAGCCTTGTCAACGCCCGCAAGCTGCAGGGCATCGCTGACGTCAAAGACCTGTCGGACCGAGCGAACGGAACTCGGCTGGTGATCGAGATCAAGAGCGGCTTCAATCCCGACGCCCTCCTGGAACAGCTCTACAAGCTGACCAAGATCGAGGACAACTATGCGATCAACGCGGTAGCCCTGGTCGACGGCCAGCCGCGCACCCTGACGCTACGCGACATGCTCACCGTCTATCTCGAGCATCGCTACGAGGTGACGCGGCGCCGGACTGAGTTCGCCAGGACGAAGGCTCGAGAGCGCCTGCATCTGGTCGAAGGTTTGCTGGTGGCGATCCTCGATATCGATGACGTGATCGCCATCATCCGCTCATCTGATGACACCGCTCAGGCCCGCTCGCGGCTGATGGAGGTATTCGAGCTTTCGGAAACTCAGACCAACTACATCCTCGAGATGCCGCTCCGCAGGCTCACGCGATTCAGCCGGATCGAGCTCGAGACCGAGCGGGACAAGCTGGAAGCGACCATCGCTGAGCTCACCGAGATCTTGGACAACCCTGAGCAGCTCCGCACGCTCGTCGGCAACCAGCTTGCCGAGATCGCCCAACAGCACGGGACCCCGCGCCGGACGATCTTGCTGGCGGCGAGCGGCGTTGCGGCCACCGCTACCACTGCTCCGCTGGAAGTCACGGACGATCCCTGTTGGGTGCTGCTCTCCTCCGCCGGCCTGCTGGCCCGCACCAATTACGCGCAACCATTGCCGCCGGTGGGTGCGCGGGCCAACCACGACCTCATCGTGTCCAAGATCATCTCAACCGCTCGGGGCGACTGCGGACTCGTCACCAGCGCCGGCCGGCTGATCAAGATCTCTGCGCTCGATCTCCCAACTGTCCCCAGCACCGCTCATGCACCCAACCTCCAGGGTGGTACCCATGTGAGCGAGCTGGTCACCATTGCCGCCGATGAGAAGGTGCTCTGCCTGACAACGCTGACGGAGGACTCACTGGGTCTGGCACTCGGCACAGCGCATGGCGTCGTGAAGCGGGTGAATCCGGAGGTGCTCGGTAAAGACGCATGGGATGTGATCCGCCTGGAACCGGGCGATCGGGTAGTCGGCGCAGTTGAGCTCACCAGCACCGAGGCCGAGCTGGTCTTCATCACCAACGACGCCCAACTGCTGCGCTTTCCCGCCGCTGTGGTACGACCGCAGGGTCGCCCGGGAGGCGGCATGACGGGTATCAAGCTTGGTATCGGCGGGCGTGCCATCTACTTCGGCGCGATAACCGCGGCCGATGCCGTCGTCGCCACAGTGTCCGGCACGTCTCGTGCTCTGCCTGGAACCGATGCCGGCTCGGTAAAGATCACCGAGTTTCGACATTATCCGGCCAAGGGTCGGGCAACCGGTGGAGTACGCTGCCATCGGTTCCTCAAGGGCGAGGATTCGCTACTGCTCGCCTGGGCGGGGCCGGCGCCTGCCATCGCCGCTGCGGCCAGCGGCAGTCCCGTTCCGTTGCCGGCCGCGGACACCCGGCGCGACGGATCAGGAACTCCCGGCAGTCAGCCCATCGCGGCGATCGGCTCGGCCGCCGCCGGCTGATCAGGCTCGCATCGGAGGTCGATCGCGTGGACCACGCACCAGAGCACCGGCCGTACCCCCATCAGTCCACTGACGCCACTTTCGACGACCTACTGGCCAACAACAAGAAGTTCGCTGAGCGCTTCGATCAGCATGGCTTCGACGGGGTAGCCCATGCAGGAGTGCTGATGATCACCTGTATGGACTCCAGAATCGTGCCGCTCGAAATGGTCGGGTTGACCTTCGGTGACGCCAAGATCATCCGTACCCCTGGCGGCCGGGTGACCACCTCGGCGCTGGCTGGATGTATTGCCGGTGTCCACCTGCTCCAGGTGAACCGGATCATGGTGATCCCCCACAACCGCTGTGCCATGGCCGCTGCCGACGATGATGTGATCATCGAGAAGATCCGAAATGCTAGCGGTGCCGACGCCTCTTGGGTGCGCTTCGGTGCCTCGGCCGACCAGCGGCGTACCCTGCATCGCGACGTTGAGAAGCTTCGGAATCATCCGCTGATCGGCAAGCGAGCACTTGTAGGCGGCTTCTACTACGACGTGGACACCGGTCTCCTGGAACGCTGGGACTAAGCTCCCTGTCGCGTTTACGCGTCGATGGTGGCGGCGTCGAGGGCGTACGCCCCGTCGATGATGAACTCCTTGCGTGGCACGACGTCATTGCCCATCAGCATCTCGAAGGTGGCCTCGGCGAGCAGCCCGTCGTCTACCGTCATCCTGCGCAGCGTACGGTGCCGCGGATTCATCGTCGTCTCGGCGAGCTGATCAGCGTCCATCTCGCCAAGACCCTTGTAACGCTGCGGCTCCTTGAAGTGCAGGCCGCGCTTGGTCAGCTCCGCCGCTTTCCGTTGGTACTCGGCATCGGAGTAGGTGTAGATGTACTTCTCTTGGCCCTTACGGGCATTCGTCAGCTCGAAGCGATGGAGTGGCGGTACCGCGGTAAAGACCCGCCCGGCAGCCACTAGCGGGCGCATATACCGGAAAAACAACGTCGCCAGCAGACAGCGGATGTGGGCACCATCGGAATCTGCGTCGGCCATGAAGATGATCTTGCCGTAACGGGCCGCTTCAAGATCGAAGCTGCGGCCAGAGCCAGCGCCGACGACTTGGATGATCGAGCCGCACTCGGCATTCTTCAGCATGTCGCCGATCGACGCCTTCTGCACATTGAGGATCTTTCCCCGGATAGGCAACAGCGCCTGGAACTCCGAATTCCTGGCCAGCTTGGCCGTACCGAGGGCCGAGTCGCCTTCGACGATGAACAGTTCGGTTCGGTCAACGTCATTGCTACGGCAGTCGACGAGCTTAGCCGGCAGTGACGATGACTCGAGCGCATTCTTGCGTCGCTGCGCCTCGCGGTGCTGGCGGGCAGCTACTCGAGCCCGCGAGGCACCAACGACCTTTTCCAGGACCGCGCGCGCCTGCGCTCTGGTCGCCATCCTGGTCGATCCCAAGAACCTCGTGAGCTCATGTTCGACGATCTTGGCCACCAGCCGCGACACCGCCGGCGTGCCAAGCACCTCTTTGGTCTGACCCTCGAATTGCGGCTCAGCCAGCCGCACGGTAACCACCGCTGTCATGCCCTCGAGCACGTCTTCCTTCAGCACCTCGTCGCCGTTTTTCAGCAGTCGGGTGTTGTGGAGCGCGTTCCCGAAAGCTTTGGTCAGTCCGCGTTCGAAGCCTGCGACATGGGTGCCACCTTTGGGCGTGGCGATGATGTTCACGAACGAATGGGTACGCGTCTCAAAGCCCTCACCCCACCGGAGGGCAATATCGATGTCCAGGTCACGCTCAACGTCTGCGGGCTCCATGTGGCCCGCATCATCCAGCATGGGGACAGTCTCGGTGAACCGATCCGTACCACGCAGCCGGATGACGTCACTGATGGGTTGGTCTGGAGCGAGGAACTCGCAGAATTCGGAGATACCACCCTGGTGCAGGAAGGTCTCCTCAATGACGTCTGGGGTACGCGCATCGGTGATGTGGAGCGCCAAGCCCGGGACCAGGAAGCTGGTCTGCCTGGCGCGGTCTTGAAGATCCCGGAACGACAGCTGGGCGTCGTGGAGGAAGATCTGCCGATCGGGCCAGTAGGTCACCCGGGTACCAGTGGTTCCCTTCGGCACTCGTCCAATCTTGCGAAGCTGACTTCCGGGGGTGAACTTCGCCGTTGGACCGGGCCCATCAAACGTCCCAGGGACGCCACGACGGAATGACATAGCCCAGGTAGCGGAGTTGCGGTCCACCTCGACGTCAAGCCGACTCGACAATGCGTTGACAACCGAAGAACCTACGCCGTGCAGCCCGCCCGTCGCGTTGTAGGAGCCGGCGCCGAACTTGCCCCCCGCGTGCAGTTTGGTGAAGACCACTTCGACCCCGGATAGGCCAGTCCGCGGTTCGATGTCCACCGGGATACCGCGAGCTCGGTCGAGCACTGAGATGCCACCGTCTGAGCGCAATGTGACAAAGATCTCCTTGCCATGGCCGCCGAGCGCCTCGTCGACGGCGTTGTCAATGATCTCCCACAGGCAGTGCATCAGCCCTCTGGTGTCGGTGGAGCCGATGTACATCGCGGGCCGTTTCCGAACGGCCTCAAGCCCCTCCAGCACCAGCAGGTGCCGTGCCTCATATTCCCGGCTTTCCGTTGCTGGGCTGGCAGTTGGCACGCGCCGAGAGTACCTCGCGGCCGGCCTCCGAACCGGCGCAAAGAGGCCAATCCAGTCCGTGTGTCGTACTCGAACCCTTGGTGGCATGACAGCGACCCACGGCGAAACGATTCACAGGATTCGTTACACAACAGTCATTGCCTCGAGATGCGGAGACGGAACAATCAGAGACAGACGAGATGTTGAACAGATGCCAGGCGGGTGTCGCAACCGCGATGCACCGCTCAATACAGCAAGATCATCTGATCGTCAGGAAGGGAGGCCGACCGTGAGCACTCCTGTTATCGAAGATTCCCACCTCAATGCCTCGGATCGTTGCGACCGGTGTGGCGCGCAAGCCTACGTACGAGTGACCATGGCCAGCGGTTTCGACCTTCTCTTCTGCTCACATCACAGCAAAGAGCACGCTGACAAGCTCAAGCAAGTGGCGCTGAGGATCCACGACGAGACACAGCGCATCGGTTAAACCCCGGATACGACCCAGCCGGCCCCAGCCCATTCAGCATGGTTGGGGCCGATCTGCATCGGGCGGCTAGCGGTCAGTCCAGATAGTCGCGGAGTACCTGGGAGCGGGATGGGTGCCGCAGCTTGCTCATGGTCTTGGACTCAATCTGGCGGATCCGCTCCCGCGTGACTCCGTACACCTTGCCGATCTCATCCAGGGTCTTGGGTTGGCCGTCGGTCAATCCGAAGCGCATCGACACCACTCCGGCTTCGCGCTCACTGAGAGTGTCCAATACGTCGTGCAACTGCTCCTGCAAAAGGGTGAAGCTCACCGCATCTGCTGGAACGACGGCCTCCGAGTCCTCGATCAAGTCTCCGAACTCAGAGTCGCCGTCTTCGCCGAGCGGAGTATGCAGCGAGATCGGCTCTCGCCCGTACTTTTGAACCTCGACAACCTTCTCCGGAGTCATGTCGAGCTCGCGCGCCAACTCTTCCGGCGTCGGTTCCCGCCCCAGATCCTGCAGCATCTGCCGCTGCACCCGAGCCAGTTTGTTGATCACCTCGACCATATGCACGGGAATCCGGATGGTACGAGCCTGATCGGCCATCGCACGGGTGATCGCCTGCCTGATCCACCAGGTCGCGTACGTGGAGAACTTGTAGCCCTTGGTGTAGTCGAACTTCTCAACCGCCCGGATCAGCCCGAGGTTGCCTTCTTGGATGAGGTCGAGGAAGAGCATTCCGCGGCCGGTGTAGCGCTTGGCCAGCGAAACGACCAGTCGGAGATTGGCTTCCAGAAGGTGGTTCTTGGCGCGGCGACCGTCCTCGGCGATCCATTCGAAGTCGTCCAGATGTGATGCCTTGATCTTGGAGTGATCGTCGTTGAGCTTCTCGTCGGCAAAGAGTCCGGCTTCGATCCGCTTCGCAAGTTCCACCTCCTGCTCGGCGTTCAACAGGGCGACTTTGCCGATCTGCTTCAGGTAGTCCTTCACCGGGTCAGCCGTGGCCCCGGCTGCCATCACCTGTTGCTCGGGCTCGTCGGCGTCATCGGCCTCCGACAGAGTGAAGCCCTCGTCCTCAGCCAGCTCCTCTTCGAGCTTCGCCTCCTCAGCTGGCTCGAACGCTGACTCATCTATATCGTCCAAGGTCCGCTTTTTGCCGACTGTGAGTACGACCTCTTCACTCTCCAGGTCGACCACGACATCAGCGGTCAGCGCTTCAGCGTCGATGTCGACATCGAGCGGCTCTAGGGCGAGCTCCTCGAGATCCACCTCCTCAACTGCCTCGTCAACTGCTTCTGGACTTGGTGGCAGCAGCACCTCATCGGCAGCAGCGGGCGGTGCGGCAGCGACCTTCTTGGCAGGGGCACTGTCGACTGACTTCAACGACGCCTTCTTGGCGGGAGTCTTCTTGGCCGAGGTGGCCTTCTTGATCGGAACGCTTTCTTGCCGGGCCCGGCTTGTGGACGCAGCCACCGCGCGAGCCGTTGTGTGCAGTTTGGAGGGGAGTTTGGAGGGGGGTGTCACAAAGAGCCTCTCGGACTGACCAGGCGGATCTAGGGCAGGCAGCGCCCATTGGATGTCAATAGGTGCTCCACGCGTATTCTGACACGAATCTCCAAACGTCCAGTCCAATGACGAAATGGTGTCGGAAACCGGGCTACTCGGCGTCGGGCTCCGCCTTCACTGCGAGGACTGGACAGGCGGCATCCAGTAACACCCGCTGAGCATTGCTACCGAGGAGCAGTTTCCCGACTGGGGAGCGGCGACGGAGACCGATGACGATGAAATCGGCGTCGGTTGCCTCAGCAGTTCGGATCAGCTCCTCCGCGGAATCGTGCACGTCGGCTGGGGTCCTGATGTCATAGCTGACCCCCGACGCCGCAAGCTCTGAGCTCAGGCCGCCATCCGTATCCACTTCAGCCGAGGTGTTCACCACCACCAGCGCTGCGCCGCGTAACCGTGCCTCGCTCAGTGCCCGTCTCAGGGCCGCCCGTCCCTCGGGTCTCGGCGAATAGCCAACGACAATGAGCGGCTGGGCTTCTGGAGGCAACGATTGGGTAGGCAGCTCGTCCGGTCCCGGGCGAACCTGGTCGGACGGGTACTGAATCGTCCCCGACATCAGTGCACCTCCCAGGTGTGGACCGGCTGGTTGCTGTGCATCAACGTCATGTAGTTGGCGAGCATGCCTCGCAGAGCATCCTGCCTGGATTCGCCGGCCCGCTCCCGCCGCGCCACCTCGGCGACTTGCCATGTTGCTCCATTGGCCGCACGCAGGCAGCGGTGTTCGATGATGCCGAGCAGCCGCCCGATCTCGCTCTCATCGACCTCCCACATCCGCAGGCCATCAGCTGCCAGTGGCAACAGCTTGCGCACCACAAGTTCGGTCACATGTACCTGACCTACCTGGGGCCAATAGACCTCAGCATTGATGCCGTGCCGTATTCCGGACACGAAGTTCTCTTCGGCCGCCTGGAAGGACATCTGCGTCCAGATCGGCCGATCATTGTCGGCCAAGGCACGCACCAGTCCGGCAAAGAAGGCTGCGTTGGCCATGGTGTCCACGACGGTCGGACCTGCCGGCAGCACGCGGTTCTCCACCCGCAGGTGCGGGCTGTCCCCGCTGATGTCGTATACGGGCCGGTTCCAGCGGTAAACCGTGCCGTTGTGGAGCCGGAGTTCATCCAGGCGTGGCACTCCCCCGCTGTCCAGCACCGCAACTGGATCCTCGTCGGAGCTGATCGGTAGCAACGCGGGAAAGTACCGGGAATTCTCCTCGAACAGGTCGAAGATCGAAGTGATCCAGCGCTCGCCAAACCACACTCGCGGGCGTACGCCCTGGGCTTTCAGTTCGTCACTGCGTGTGTCTGTGCTTTGCTCGAACAGCGGGATGCGGGACTCTGCGACCAACTGCTTCCCGAAGAGGAAAGGCGAGTTAGCGCCGAGCCCGACCTGTATGCCGGCGATCGCCTGGGCAGCATTCCAGTAGCCGGCGAAGTCATCCGGGCTTACCTGCAGATGTACCTGGGTCGAGGTGCATGCTGCCTCCGGCATGATCGTATTCGACACCATTGCCAGCCGTTCTACGCCGTCAATGATGATCTCCAGATCTTCACCACGCGCAGCAAAGATCTGCTGGTCCAGCATTGAGTAACGCGGATTCTCGCTGACGCTCTCCAGGGTGACGTGATGCGGCATCAAGGTGGGCAGAATACCGATGATCACCAGCTGGGCACCGATCGCCTTCGCACGGGGGTCTGCGTCATTCAGCGACTTCCGCACCGACTGTTCGTAGTCAGCGAAGCCGAAATCGGCCAATCGGCGTGGCGCCACATTGATCTCGATGTTGAAGCGGCCCAGCTCGGTCTGGAACGAGGGATCCGCGATGGCCGCCAGTACCTCAGCGTTGCGCATGGCCGGCTGGCAGTCCATGTCCACCAGATTGAGCTCGATCTCCAGGCCCGTCATGGGCCGTTCGAAGTCGAAACGGGATTCGGTGAGCATGCGGGCCAGCACATCCAGGCCCTTGCGGATCTTTTCTCGGTGCTGCTTGCGGTCCTCCCGAGTGAACTCTGTCGCGTCGACCTCTGCTCCCATGGGGCTATCCTCACGCATCGTCGTCGTTGCGGGAACACTACGCTCGTCCACCATGTACGCCGATGCTCCGCATACCTCCACAGCTCCGATTGCGAAACGACAACCGACAACCCGTATCCACCACGGTGATGTGTTCGTCGACCCCTATGAATGGCTGCGCGACAAGGACGATCCAGAAGTGATCAACTATCTGGAGGCGGAGAACGCCTACACCGAAGCCCAGACCGCCCGGCTCTCAGAGCTTGCGGACGCAGTCTTCGGCGAAATCAAGGCCCGGACCAAAGAGACCGACCTGAGCGTGCCGAGTTACACCTCGCACCCGGGCGGCTCGGCGTACTGGTACTACGTTCGCACCGTCGAAGGATCGGAGTATCCGATCTATTGCCGGGTTGTCGCACACGATCGCGAGAAACTGCCTGACATCGAACAAGAGATCATCGGCGAAGAGGTGCTGCTGGACGCCAATCTTGAGGCCGAAGGCCATGAATTCTTCTCCCTAGGCGCGTTCAGCGTCTCTCTCGACGGACGACTGCTGGCGTACTCGATCGATCTAACCGGGGCGGAACGCTTCACGATCATGATCAAGGATCTGGTCTCGGGTGAGCTGCTTGCTGACCAGATCAGCGACACCGCCTACGGTGTCGCGTGGGCGAAGAACAGTCACTTCTTCTACACCAGGGCGGATGAGGCCTGGCGTCCATACGTCGTCCTGCGGCATCGCCTAGGTACCGACCCAGCCGAGGACGTTGCAGTGGTAACGGAGTCTGACGAGCGTTTCTGGCTCAGTGTCGATGCAAGCCGTGATGATCAATGGATCATGATCGGCGCGGAAAGCAAGATCACCTCAGAGGTCCGTCTCCTCAGTACCGATGATCCTGAAGGTGAGCCGCGAATCGTTGCGCCACGACGCCAGGGCGTTGAGTACGACGTGGAGCCTGCGGGTGACCGGTTGTTGATCGTCCACAACGATGGAGCTGAGGACTTCGAGCTCGCTGAAGCGCCGCTGACAGCCACCAGCCATACCGAATGGGCGCCGGTTATCCCGCATCGTCAGGGGGTGCGGATCCTGGCAGTCAGCGCATATGCCAGCCACGCGGTCGTCTCGCTGCGACGGGACGGACTCACCGGCTTGCACGTGATGCCGCGCGACGCCGGAGGCAACCTCGCAGCTGGCAGCGACATCGCATTCGACGAGCCGTTGTACGTCGTCTACGCCCCAGGAGAGTCCGAATATCAGACCGCAACCATCCGCGTTGGCTACGCATCACTGCTGACCCCTGACTCGATCTATGACTACCACCTCACAAAGCGAGAGCTGAGATTGCTCAAGCGGACACCGGTGCTCGATGATCCCCGGTTTGGGCGCTATGAGCCGGAGAACTACCTCCAGGAGCGCGGCTGGGCCACGGCTCCCGACGGCACTCGGGTTCCCCTGTCGATCGTGCGGAGGTCAGACATTCCGCTAGACGGTTCAGCACCGGCCCTGCTCTACGGGTACGGCTCATACGAGGCGTCAATGGACCCCGGATTCTCCGTGTCGCGCCTCTCACTGCTGGACCGTGGCATCGTGTTCGCCATTGCCCACGTTCGCGGCGGCGGTGAACTCGGCCGGTCGTGGTACGAACAGGGCAAGCGGCTTAGCAAGATGAATACCTTCACCGACTTCGTCGCCTGCGCCGACTATCTGGTCGAACAGGGGTACACCACATCGGACCGGCTAGCGGCCCGCGGCGGCAGTGCTGGTGGCCTGCTCATGGGTGCGGTCGCCAATCTTGCGCCGGACAGGTTCCGTGCCATTCACGCAGGAGTGCCGTTCGTCGACGCCCTCACCACGATCCTGAATCCTGAACTGCCGCTCACGGTCATCGAGTGGGATGAGTGGGGCGATCCACTGCATGACGCCGACGTCTACGGGTACATGAAGTCCTACACACCGTATGAGAATCTGCGGTCAGTGGACTATCCAGCCATACTGGCGACCACCAGCCTCAATGACACCCGCGTTTTCTACGTGGAACCAGCCAAATGGGTCGCCGCTCTGCGGCACGTCGCCACCAACTCTGCAGCAAGGAAGATCTTGCTCAAAACCGAAATGGTCGCGGGCCACGGCGGTGTAAGCGGTCGTTACAAGAGCTGGCACGAGCTGGCTTTTGAGTACGCCTGGATCATCGGTGAGATAACCAGCGAGGACTGACCCACTCAGGAATGTCCGTCCGCCTCTGTACGTTTCACTATGGTCACCAGGTAGGCGTGTACGGGGATGTTGAAGCGGATATTGCATCCGGAATCGCCCGCTGCTTCGAACTACTAGTGCCCGCCGTCCAACCAGACGACAGAGACAAATACCTACTCGGGGTTACCCCCGAGTAGGTCTCAGGGATTCTTCAGGGCAAGCGAGGAATCCTAATCGGTACCTGACGCGTTCTCCCTTGTGAAGGAAACGAAAGGGGCCATAGTGGCAACAACTACTCGCTCGCGAGTATCCGAAGGCATCGATGGCAAAGATGCAGTCGGCCTATATCTGGAAGGCATCGCCAAGACTCCGTTGCTGACCGCCGAAGAGGAGGTTGAGCTCGCCAAGACGATCGAAATTGGTCTTTACGCGGAGCACATCCTCGCCGGTGACGTGACGCTTGCCGAACGCGGAAAGCGTGCCAAGCGTCCGACCAAGGCCGAGCTGGAGTTCTTGGTTGAGGAAGGCCGGAAGGCAATGCAGCATTTTGTGACCGCCAACCTTCGTTTGGTGGTTTCGGTTGCTCGCAAGTACGGCCGGTCCCAGATGCCCCTTTTGGATCTGGTGCAGGAAGGCAATACCGGTCTTATCCGGGCAGTTGAGAAGTTCGACTACACCAAGGGGTTCAAGTTCTCGACCTACGGCACCTGGTGGGTTCGCCAGTCGATCAGCCGGGGGATCGCCCAGCAGGGTCGGATCGTTCGGCTGCCCGTCCATGTGGCAGAGCAGGTCAATCAGGTCGGCGCGGTACGCAGGACGTTGGAACGGCGGCTCGGGCGTGATCCGGAGATCGCGGAGATCGCCGCCGAGATGGATCTTGAGCCTGAGCGGGTACTCGACTTGATGCGTTATGGCCGCGACCACGTCAGTCTTGATGCGCCTGTCGAGGAAGGCGGCGACACGGCTCTTGGCGATCTGATCGCGCGTGAGCCGATGCCGGGTCCCGACGAAGTCTTTCTGGACGCTGAGGAGCACGCTCGACTGGAGAACATGCTCGCCTCCCTGGACGAGCGCTCAGCCGACGTCGTTCGGCGCCGTTACGGACTCATTGACGGCCGTCAGGCCAAGCTTGCCGATATCGGCGCGATCTGGGGAATCACCGCAGAGCGGGTCCGTCAGATCGAGCGCCATGCCATTGCCAAGCTGCGGGGGAAGTCGGTCCTGGCTGCGTAACCCCCGCGCGCCAGAACCTCAAAGCAGGCTTCCCAGCAGCCCTAAGGGCGATCCGGTTTCCCCCTCCGGATCGCCCGTTTTTTCGCTCTGCGCTGCGCAGAACGCCGCACACGGAGTCTCAGGAGTTCTGGAGGGGACGGATAAGGCCTTCTTGGGCAACGTTGGCGACGAGCACGCCATCTTGGAAGAGGCGGCCGGTCGCTAGCCCGAGGCCATTGGAGGCGGACGGTGAGACCTGATCGTGGAGCAACCAGTCATCGGTCCGGAAGGGCCGGTGAAACCACATTGCGTGATCGATTGAGGCAGCTTGCACATTGAGGCCGATCAAGACCCCGTGCGGCACGGTGGTTGCCGAAAGCAGCGTGAGATCGCTGGCATAGGCGAGTGCCGCCTGATGCAGCCGTCGGTCGTCAGGCAGCGTTCCATCCGCGCGTACCCAAACCCGAGCCCGCGCCGGATGGCGCGCGTTGGCTAGTGCGCCGCCGGATCGAGAGTCGCCTACGTAACGGACGTCCAGCGCTCCCCACTCACTTTCCCAGAACGAGATTGGCCGCCCTGATGCCTTGAAGAGCACCTCACTGAGCTTCGGACACTGCTCTGGCGGCGGAACGTCCTCCGGCATCGGGTCAAGGTGCTCAAAGCCATTCTCCAGCTCGTGGAAGGAGCTAGACAGGTAGAAGATCACCTTGCCGCCTTGTCGTGCCACCACCCGCCGGGACGAGAACGAGCCGCCATTGCGTACCGCCTCGACGTCGTAGACCATCGGCAGGTCGGTCCGCCCGGCGATCAGGAAATAGGCATGCAACGAGTGCAGGACCCGGGTAACCGGCACCGTCCGCGCGGCTGCCACGAGTGCTTGAGCCAGCACCTGTCCGCCGAACACGCGCTGCAACTGGGTGTCCGGCTGTCGCGCCCGGAAGAGTCCGATCTCAATCTCCTCCAAGTCCAGGAGGTCGATGAGCTCGGTGACGGACTGCGGCACACGAGGAGCCTAATGCCCGGCTCCGGAGTGGTTGTCCGTACTGCCAGGCCTTGTCCGCCAGCCGATGACCGCGGTTGCGTCCAGCTCATCAGAAGTGACGATCCGGCCCGCCATTTCGTGACACTCGAGCGTTGCAACGACCTCAGACGCCTGGCTCGCGCTGGTCTCCACCAGCAGTCGTCCATCCGGGGCAAGCCAGCGCATTGCTCCTGCGATGATGCGCTGCACGACGTCCAGTCCGTCTAGGCCACCGTCCAAAGCGAGCCGAGGTTCATATAAGCGAGCTTCCGGCGGCAGCAGCTCGATCGAAGCGGTGGGGACGTACGGCGCGTTGGCAAGCAGTAGGTTCACCCGACCGGCAAGTGCATGCGGCAGTGGCTCATAGAGATCGCCTTGGAATACGCCAGCGAAGCCCGGGAGGCTAGCCAGATTCCGGCCGGCGCACTCCACCGCGGCAGGGTCGATGTCGGTGACATACAGCTCGACCGCCGGCAGCGCCGAGGCCAAAGCCAGTGCTAGTGCGGCCGAACCGCAGCACAGCTCGACGACCACTGGTTGTGGCGGAGCCAGCATCAGCGCTTGTCGCAGCAAGAGCTCGGTACGCCGCCGCGGCACGAACACACCGGGTGCCACGGCAACCCGGAGGCCGCCGAACTCAGCCCAGCCGAGGATCTGCTCCAATGGGACGCCTCGCACCCGTTCCCGGACCATATTTTCCAGCTGGTCGGGCGCGGCCGTCGTCAGCAGCAGATCAGCCTCATCCTCGGCGAACACGCAGCCCGCTGCTCGTAGCCGTTCAACGAGGTTGGCGCGAGCAGGTGCGTCGGTCAGCAGCTCAGTCGTCCTTCTCCCGCTCGGCAAGGAACCTCTCGAACTCTGCGGCGATCTCCTCAGCGCTCGGCACGCGATCCGGTTGTTCGGCTTGCAGGGCGTCGTACTGCTGCTCCAGCGTCGCCACCAGTTCCTGAACTTCGCTCGAGGTTGCCATCTCCTCAGCAATGTCGGCCAGGTTGCTGGCTGAGGCCTTCTCCAACGGTTCGAGTGGCACTGCCAGGCCAGTGGCTTGGTTGAGCGAACGGGTCAGCGTGAGAGTGGCCTGCGGAAATGACGCCTGAGCCAGATAGTGCGGGACATGCGCGGCGAAACCCATAGCCTTGCGATCGAGCTGTCCCAGGCGGAACTCCAGCAAGCCTGTGAAACTGGCGGGCACCTCGACCCGGTCGATCCAGCTGCGGTACCCCTTGACCAGCGAGGCGTCGGTAGCGTGTGCAGTCAACGTAATGGGACGGGTGTGAGGCACCGCCATCGGAATGCCATGCACGCCTACAGTCATCCGGACGCCGAGCTGCTCGATCAGCCCCACGACAGCGGCGGCAAGCCGCTCCCACTGCACGTCCGGCTCAGGTCCGCTGAACAGCAGGAATATTTCCCCATGGCCGTCTTTGACGCGGTAGATGCGCAGATGCAAGTCTGCGTAAGACTTCCACTGATTGGTGTCGAAGATCATCGCTGGTCGGCGACTGCGGTAGTCGTGAAGCTGATCATGATCGAATTCGGCGAGCACCTCATGCTCGAGGTTCTCCAACAGGTTTGCGGAAAACAGCCGGCCAGCCTGCCCGGCATCCACGAAACCGTCCAGCTGGTGGATCAGCACGGGGCGATGGTCCTTGAGCTTGGCTACGACCGCCTCGTCCAAGGTGTAGAGCTGCCGAGGATCCATCACGAGAACCAATCTACCTGCGACTGCCGGTGTGTCCTGGCACACAGCTTGCACGGCGCCCGCGGCGACGAGGGGTCGTCTAACGTGGCCCGTCGTGCTCACTGAAGGTCGTGCGACCGTCGAGTTTTGCCGCCAGCTCATCATCGATGCCGTCCGCGACCTCAGAGAGGATGCGGACGGCCTGGTGCAGGTGGGCCGGTACAAACGGGCGGGACAACACCGAAATGGTCACGAACACCCGGTCCCGGATGAGCTGAAACTTCACCCACCGTGCCTCAACGTTCAGATCGTTCAGCACTTCGGCAGCGCGCGACCGTCCAGCGACGTCATGCACCACTGCGGCGAAGACAACAACCTCCTGACCATCCTGGGAGGTCCGGAGGAAGAGCATTGTTGATCCGACTCTGATTGCGACATCTCCTTCGGCGTCGCGGATTGGCTGATGGCCGTACATCTCGGCAAGCTCGGCGTCGACCAACTCGTTGAGATGTTGCTGGTCACGGGGCATGGTCGTGATGAGCTCGGCCCGCTCCACCTCCAGAACCGTGATCGAAGCGCCACGCTCGATGGGCGGCGGAGTCGGCTGGAGCACTTCAGCGAGCTGATCGGGGGCGAGGAAGATCGGGTGCTGGACGCCGTAGACGTCGCGCAGCGCTGAGACGGTGAGCTCGCTTATCCGATCAGATTCGACCTGCGGCAGTTCGATCCAGAAATTGGCTGTTGGCTGGATCACTTCAGCCGCTGAGGAAATCTCACCGCAGGCGGTGGGCGGCTGCCACCCAAGCCGTTCCATCTCTGTGAGCAGCTCGGAGGACAGCTGAAAGTCATCGCCGAGCACCGCGTTGCTGGCAGCCTCACATCTGATCAGGTCCCGGCGTGGGCTGCTGAGTCTCACGAACGGCGGCGGACCGTCGCTCTCGGACTCAGTTCCGATGGTCAGGTCGGCAGAGTCATCGATCATGGAGATGACTTCACTCAACCGGCTCTGGAACTCAGCCCAGGCTTGAGCGGTACTTCGGTCGAGGTCGAAGTCATCGATGTCGGCCATATGCGCCCCTCCCAGCCCAGACGACGACACTAACGCCGCAGGCGTTCAACTGCCCAACGCGGCGACCACGCGGGAAGGCGACGGCCGCCCCAATGCGGTGGCGAGCCAACGGCTGGTATCGACCAGAGCCGGCAAGCCGACGCCCGTCTCGATGCCAAGACCGTCGAGCATCCACACAAGATCTTCGGTCGCCAAATTGCCAGTCGCTGATTTCGCGTACGGGCAGCCGCCGAGCCCCCCGGCTGATGAGTCGAACTCGGTGATTCCAGCCTCCAGACCGGCCAGAACGTTTGCCAGAGCCTGCCCGTAAGTGTCATGGAGGTGCAGCGCAATCTGGCTCCGCGGGACTCCTGCTGCCTCCGTTCGCTCCACCACCGCGACCACCTGACCTGCCGTGGCAACGCCGATCGTGTCACCGAGACTGATGGTGGAGCAGCCGAGCTCAACGAGGCGGGCCGCGATGTCCGCCGGACGTCCAGGATCAACCTGCCCTTCCCAAGGGTCACCGAAGCACATCGACACATAGCCCCGCACGGGGATCCCGCGGGCTCGGGCCGCCGCGATGACCGGTGCAGCCATCTCGATCGCACCGTCGAGTGTTGTTCCCAAGTTCTGCTCCGCGAAGCTCTCAGTGGCAGAGACGAAGATCGCGAGCTGGTCTGCCCCAGCCGCCAGGGCTCGCTCGAAGCCGCGCTCATTGGGGACCAACACTGGATAGCGCACGCCAGGGCGCCGCCGGAGCGCTGCCATCAGCTCGTCGGCATCAGCCAGTTGAGGAATCCAGCGTGGCGAGACGAAGCTGGTTGCCTCAATGACGGCAAGGCCAGCTTCGGCGAGCCGGTCGATGAGCGCCAGCTTCACCGGCAGCGGCACCACAGCCTTCTCGGCCTGCAACCCGTCCCGAGGCCCAACCTCATAGACGCTGACCCGAGCAGGCAGGCCGGGTCGTGGATGAACTGCCGGCAGCGCCTCCATACCGGCGACTGTACGCGGCAGCCTTCCCGCTACCTCGGCTTGGCGAGAAGGAACAGTTGAATCTCCGGTGGGACATCAGGGGCGCGGCGAGCGAGGTCGAGCATGACCGGCGAGATGTCGATGCTGGCGTGCCATCTGCCTATCGTTGGGTGAGGCGGTCAGGTTCACACCTGTGTGAACCACGACGGGAACGGAGATGAGCAGTGATGGACCCGGCGATGCTTCCGGCGGGCACACCGGGTCCAGCGAGGCCTCCTGTTGCACCGGCTGCATTGCTGCGCCGTCCCCGGTCCGCGTTGACCTGGGTGACAGTGATCGTTCTCGGCCTGGGCGGCCTACTGATTGCGATCTTGATCTTCCTTCTCGGCGGGCCGGCAGCTGCGTTGATCGCCACGCTGTTGGCGGCGGTCTCCTTCCCAGTGATGATCTTGATCTGCTTCTGGCTCGATCGTTATGAGCCAGAACCTGTGCGCTACCGGCTAGCGGCATTCGGCTGGGGTGCCGTCGCCGCTGTCGGTTTTAGCTTCGTGGGCGAGCAGTTGGTGTTCGGGCTATCAGGAACCAATGAATTCATCAACCTGGCAGTCGCCGCGCCACTGGTCGAGGAGCTCGGCAAAGGCCTGTTTCTGGTTGCCGTCGTGGTCTTTCGCCGTGCCGAGTTGCATGGCCCGCTCGATGGCATCGTGTACGGCGCCCTGGTCGGGATCGGATTCGCCTTCGTTGAGGACATCGTCTACTACCTGCAGTCGCTGCAGGCGGGGCAGCTCGGTGTCACGTTCTTCCTCCGCGGCATCATGGGCCCGTTCGCGCACCCGCTGTTCACGGCCGCAACAGGACTGGGCATTGGGATCGCCGTGGCGACGCGTCGCCCGGGCGTGCGCGTTCTGGCGCCGATCCTTGGCTTCCTGGCGGCTGTCGTCATGCACGCGATTTGGAATGGCAGTACCTTCTGGGGCGGGAACGGATTCTTGTTCGCGTACACCGTGATCTTCCTACCGCTGTTGGTCGTGATACTCGCGGTCGCAGTCTGGGCTCGCTCCCGCGAAGGCAAGCTGCTCACTACGGCACTCCAGCAGGTCGCGCAGATGGGCTGGATCCGGCCCGAAGAGATCCGCTGGATAGCCCGACTCTCAGACCGTATGTCGGCACGCGCCTACGCCAAGCGCATCGGCGGCAAGCCCGCCGCCGATGCCGTCCGTGCGTATCAGCAGACCATGACCGAGGTGGCCTTCCTCCATCATCGAGCGGTCGACGGGACCGCTCCTGCTGATCTCAACCAGCGCATGAACGGGCTGCTCCAGCGGGCCGCCTGGCTGCGGCCCTATGTTGTCCTGCCTCCGCAGTCCCCTGCAGTGATGTGGTGATGATCAGGCGCTGGCTCAGCTCGATTGGCGGCCTGCGCGGTGCGGGTCGGCGCACCAATGTGACACTGCTCGTGGTCCTCATCTGTGCCGCGCTGACCGGTGGCCTGGCCTTCGCGGCGGGCACCCCAATTCCGGCCAAGCTCGCAACGGTGATCCATGGTCTGTTTGGGCTCGCTGTCGTTTTGCTCGTGCCCTGGAAGTCGGTGATCGTTCGCCGCGCTCCCGCCCTGCGGGCCGCCAGCCTCGCGTTGGTCGGGCTGATCGCAATCTGCGTCATTTCGGGTCTCCTCGAGGTGTTCGGTGGATATGGCGTGATGTGGCGACTAAGTCCGATGCAGGTACACGTGGGGTCTGCCGTGCTAGCCGCACCGCTGCTCGCTTGGCACCTACTGCGCCACCGTCGGCAACGCCTGCGCCGGCGCGATTTATCACGCCGCACGTTGCTGCGTACCGGTGCTCTGGCTGTCGGCGTTGCTGCGGCATACGGCACGCTTGAGGGCCTCGGTCGGCTGACCGGATCGGCATCTGCCAGCAGGATCGCAACCGGGTCCCATCACCTCAGCCCGGAGGCCGTTCCGGCGACGATGTGGCTCTTCGATCAGGTCCCGATGGTTGCATCCGACTACCGCATCCATGTCGCCGGAGAAGAGCTGACCGTATCCGATCTCGCGTCGCGCTCCGCCACTGTCGCCGCCCGGCTCGACTGCACCAGCGGCTGGTACACCGACGCGGAGTGGACAGCCGTCAGCCTCGCCGACCTGCTCGCTCCGGAACAGGTAGCCGCGGCTGCCAGCATCGAGGTCGTGAGCGTGACCGGATACCGGCGCCGCTTCCCCGCGGACGAGGCAGGCTCCTTGT
>DATEWO010000237.1:0-4897 GCA_035257925.1 Propionibacteriaceae bacterium
CGACCAGCTGGCGTGATGCTTCGCCTTGGTCCATGCGCGCTCCGACCTGCTGAGCCAGGTCACCGATCAGCTCCTGGTCTTTGGCAACCAGGTCCAGGCTGAACGCCACGGGCACCTCACCCGGCCGCAGAAAGGCGTCCCGCTTGTACTTCACGTACGGCGCCCCGGCAGCGCCGGCCTCAAAGATGTCGTACACCGTCTTACGATCAAGCCCGGCTTTCTCGGCAAGCACCAGGGCCTCACCGACCGCGACGTTCAGCGAATGGACCAAAGAGTTCACCACCAGCTTCATGGTTGCTCCGGCTCCGATATCACCGAGATGGAAGATCGACTTTGCGAAGGCCTCAAGCACCAGCCGCGCCCGGTCGAGCGCCGCCTGATCTCCACCGACCATCACCGTGAGAGTCCCGGACTCAACAACCGACACGCTTCCTGAGACCGGTGTGTCGATCAAGGTCGCACCTTTCTGTGCAACCAGCGGTGCCAGGCCGCGCACCGTCGCCGGGGCAACCGTGCTCAGCTCACACACAACCGCACCAGGCTGCACGCCTCCGATCAGGCCATCGTCTGCGAGATATGTCGCGGTCACCGCGGCGTCGTCGGCAAGGGAGATCAGACAGATCTCAGCAGACGCCGCGGCCTCGTGTGCCGTGTCTGCCACCTGTGCACTGGTACGTCGCGCGACATCCTCAGCGCGTGACCGTGTCCGGTTGAACACCGTAAGGTCGTGGCCCGCGGCAGCGATCCGGCCGCCCATTGCGCTTCCCATACGGCCGGCACCGACCAGTGCCACTCTCATGGCACCAACCAGCCGCCGTCGACGTACAGGTCCAGGCCGTTAACCGACCGGTTGCGGATCAGGAAGTCAACCCCGTCGACGATGTCTTCCATCGTCACGCTTCGCCCAGTCGGCGTCGCTTGACGAACCCTCTCGGAGAACTCAGGATCCTCCGACCAATATGGACTGTTCGCGACGATGCCTGGATGGATAGCGTTCACCCGGCGCGGTGCAAGCTGGACGACCAGAGCGTGCATCAGACCGGTGATGCCGGCGTTGACGGTACCGACGGTCATCCCGCCTGGATAAGGACGGTCCTTGGCGCGTCCACCGAACAGCACAATCGAGCCGTCCTCCGCCAACCGATCTCGCATCGCGCTGACGACGGCGGTGTAACCCAGGAGCTTCATGGTGACGAGATAGCGCGCCGAGGCGATGTTGTAGTTGTCGAGGGTGTTGGTGTCTCGGGCGATGGCTGCAAACACGAGATGGCCGACTGCGCCTACGTCGGCCAGCCCGTCAGCGATCTGTTCCGGCTCCGAGAGGTCCAGAGCGATACCCCGTGTGTCGCCCCCGACCTCATCAGCCACCGATTTGGCAGCCGAGTCGTCCCGGCCGGTCAGTATCACTGACCAACCCTGTCCCGCGTAGAGTCGGGCGACCTCCTTGCCAATACCATGCGTACCGCCGACGACCAGCAGTGCGGGCTGGGTCATCCAAGTACCTCCCTTAGGTAGTTCCAGTCGCGAGCGAACCGATAGGAATGCCTCCGCGGCGGCTGCGGTGCCTGGGTCTCCAGCCACCGAAGAGGTCCGCCGCCGAGGTTCCGGAAGGAGTGCGGGCAACCCACACCGGCCCAGGCGATGTCTCCGGCGCCGACGACGACCGGTTTTCCGTCGAAGGTCGCTTCGGCCTGGCCTTCGAGGAAGAAGTACGTCTCCTCGAACGGGTGGTCGTGCGGGCCGGTGGCTCCGTCCGGGTCGTACTGCACCATGAACATCGTCGACAGCTGGGCGCCCAGGTCAGAGTCGACCATCATC
Source organism: Propionibacteriaceae bacterium (assembly GCA_035257925.1). Classification (GTDB taxonomy): domain Bacteria; phylum Actinomycetota; class Actinomycetes; order Propionibacteriales; family Propionibacteriaceae; genus Microlunatus. The sequence continues at coordinate 1,819 of DATEWO010000237.1, forward strand.
TTCACGTTGATCCCTCCGTAGACGAGCAGCGCAGTGCGCATGCTTGCCGTGACCTCGAGCAGGTCCTGGCTTTGCCGGGTGGGATCCATCTGTGACGGTGTGATCTTGCCGAAGTAACGATCGCGCGGGTCTCGCACATCGATGTCGGCCACCTCGTGGCGGGTAGGCTCCGGCACGACGAAGGTGTCCTCCTGGTAGGCAGACCGCGGCCCCGGCGCCTGCATCTCGACCCACCGCACCGGCAGCTGACTTTCGTTGCGCCACCGGTGGGGCATCGCGATCGGGACCACTCCGTATCCGCCCTCGGAGAGGCGGTACGACCCTTCGGCTGTGTCGATCACCGCCGTCCCCGTGACGACGTAGCAGCTCTCCTCGAACGAGTGCACGTGCCAGGGGATCGAACCACCCGGATCCAGCTCACTGATCACGAAGCCGGTGTGCACGGCATGATCGTTTTCACCGACCGCCATACAGCGCCGGTAGCCCGTCGCTCCCCCAGCCCATCCGGTGGTGGGAGCGACGAGCTCGACCGCATCGGCGGGACGTACCAGGTGGCCTCCGCTCACTGTTGCTTCTCGGCCGTAGCCGCGAGGAGATAGTCGCGAGAAGCCTCCACGTCGGCTCGGGCCTTGTCGACGTCGGCAAGCAGTTTGCCGTCGCGTTTCTTGACTTGGCCGGCGACCAGCACGGTGTCCACATTGGATACGTCGGCGCACAGCACCACTGCGGCAACCGGGTCGATCACCGGGGCCATGTTGAGCGACTTGGCCTCGATGATCACGATGTCGGCCTGCTTGCCCGGTGTCAGCGAGCCGGTGCGATCCTCCACCCCGGCGACGTACGCGCCGTCGACGGTCGCAGCCTGAAGTACCTCCCGCGCGGTCAGCACGTCCTTGGGTACCTGCTCGTTCGGCTCGTACTTCTCGGCATGCACCCGGGCGCGGTCGGCAGCAAACGCGGCGCGCATTTCGGTGAACATGTCCCCCGGTGCCGTCGTCACGACGTCGATCGACAGGCTGGGCCGCAGCCCCATTCGCAGTGAATGCAGCAGGGGCGGCCAGCCGTGGCCCATCGACAGCTCGACCTGCGGCGCAATCGAAATCCTGCCGCCGCTGTCCTTGACGAGCTGCCACTCCTCGTCACTGAAGTGACAACAGTGGATGTAGGTCGTATCGGGACCCAGCAGTCCGTAATCGTCCAGGGTCTTGATCATCGCGAACCGCCCGGCGAGCCGGCCCATCGCAACGTGGATGGTGATCGGAATGTCCAGTTCGCGAGCGAGCTTCCACTCCGCCCGAACGACATCCTCCTGGCAGAAGCCGCTGCCACGAGTCGCCAGGCCCATAGTGAGCAAACCGTCGTCGGAGCTGAAGTAGGTGTCCCGGATCCTCCGCACGTCGTCGCCCGGAATCGCGATCGAGCTGTTGAACCAGTAGTCGGCCAGCGAGAGGTTGGCGCTGCCGTAGGCATACTGCGCTCGGATACCGGTCTCCTGCAGCGCTGTGACAGCCGCATCCGCGTGATCTGGCGAGTTATTGATGTGTGACCAGTCGACCAGTGTGGTGATCCCGGCATTGAGGCAGTCGAGGGACCCGGCCACGTTGCTGGCGTGTACGTCCTCGGCCCGATAAGCCGGCGCGAAAGTATCAAGGACCTCGACGAAGTAGTCATCCAGCGTGGCGTTGGGCGCACAGCCCCGGATCGCGGCCTCCCAGGTGTGCCGGTGGGTGTCAACAAATCCCGGGATCACGATGCAGTCGGTTGCATCGATCACGTCGGCGTCAGCGCTGATGTCCGGCTCGACGGAGACGATCTTGTCGTCCTCGACGAGTACGTCGGCTGTGAGGTCCCCGATCTGCGGGTCCATGCTCACGACCGTGCCCCCACGAATCAGCGTCTTAGTTGTCATCTGCCCTGCTCCTTTGCATCTGGCGTTGGTTTCTTTTGGATCCCTCAGAAAGCGGCGAGCCGTCGTACCGCGTCGACGACCTTGGCGACGGTCGGAATCACTTCCTCTTCTAGTGCGTCTGCGAACGGGAGTGGCACACATTCCGACGCCACCCGCCGGATCGGGGCGTCGAGCGATTCGAATCCCTCGTCGGCAACGATCGAGACGACGGTGGCACCCCAGCCGCCCTGGTACGGGTTCTCCTCGACCACGAGGAGGCGCGAGGTGCGTTCCACCGACGACAGCACAGTTTTGGCATCGAGTGGCACCAGGCAGCGCAAATCGATCACCTCGGCAGAGATGTCCTCGCTCGCCAGCTGCTCTGCGGCCGACAATGCGGTTGGCACCGTTGAGGCGAGAGCAACGATCGTTAGGTCGTCGCCAGGGCGAACTACGGAAGCCTCGCCCAGCGGTACAACGTGATCATGAGGTGCCAGCTCGCCCTTACTCGCGAGCAGACCCTTGTGCTCGAAGAAGATCACCGGGTCATCGCTGCGAATCGCGGACGCCATCAAGCCAACGACGTCGGCCGGCGTGGACGGTGCGGCGATCTTCAGACCTGGCACTGTGAAGACCCAGTTCTCGACGGCTTGGGAGTGCTGAGCACCGAATCCAAGACCGCCCCCGTTGGCCGTGCGAATCACCAGTGGGACTGTGACCTGGCCGCCCGTCATATAACGCATCTTGGGGATCTCGTTGGCCAGGTAGTCGTAGCAGCAGGCGAAGAAGTCGGAGAACATGATCTCCGCGATCGGGCGCATCCCCGTCATCGCTGCACCCAGCGCGGCGCCGACGATCGCCTGTTCGGAGATCGGCGTGTCCCACACGCGTTCCGGACCGAACTCGGCGAAGAGTCCGGTCGTGGTCTTGAAGACCCCCTCAGCCGCTCCAATGTCCTCCCCGAGACAAACGACGGTTGAGTCCCGACGCATCTCACGTGCGATTCCGTCGGAGACGGCCTGGCGATAGGTGGTCAGTTCCGCCATGTCGCACCACCATCCGCCCACACATCGGTGAAGGCCGTCGCCGGATCCGGCGGCGGTGCGTCCTTGGCCTCCTGCACGGCCGCTTCCACAACCTGCCCCGCTCGGGTGTCGGCTGCATCTATGTCGGCTGGGCCAACCCCCAGGC
>DATEWO010000238.1:0-4996 GCA_035257925.1 Propionibacteriaceae bacterium
CTCCGTACGGTCATCCAGCGCGTCCACGTCGGCCTCGGTGAGCTCCAGCCCCATCACCCGATTGAGGAACTCCCGCGCCTCAGCTGGGGTGAAGCGCAGGTCGGCGGCCCGCAGTTCAGTGAGCTGCCCGCGACTGCGCAACCGGGCCAGCGGCAATGGCGGATCGGAGCGGGTCGCCATGACCAGGTGCAGATGATCCGGAAGGTGGTCGAGTAGGAAGGTCACCGCCTCGTGGACCTCAGACGCTTCGATCACGTGGTAGTCGTCGAGCACCACGATCCACTGCTTTCCAGGCTCCTGTTGTCCGGCTTCGGCGATGTCGTTGACGAGTGTGATCAGGGCATCGGCCGCTGAGGCGGTGGACAACGACTCGAGAACTGCCGCGTCGACATCGAGTTCGGCGGCCTGCAGCGCGGCCACCAAGTGGGCCATGAAGCGCGTCAGGTCGTTGTCGCCGTCATCGAGGGAGAGCCACCCAACCCGCGTGTCTCGCCGTCGCTGATCGAGGTCAATGGGCCAGTCACTGAGCAAGGTGGTCTTGCCGAAACCGGCCGGTGCGGAGACGAGGGTCAGCCGATGACCCGGATCGAGGGTGGTGTCGAGCCGCCCGGCGACCCTGGGTCGGGCGACCAGCTGCGGGCGCCGAGCCGGCGGGAACAGCTTGGTAGCCAGTACCGGAGTCGACCCCATCACCAGATGATAAGAGCCCAGAGGCGTTGCGATCCGTTCCTCCGTCGGACCTCATCCAGCCGGTCCATTGCTGCGCGTCCACGCGTCTAGATGCCGGCGGTCGACCTCAGCAGGTACCTCTCCGCATCGGCCGCGACGAGCCGGCGGGACTCGAGCCGGTGCGGCGCTCCAGTGCTTCGATGACGGTTGGGCAGACGTCGATCTCATAGAGCCTTTCGACGCTCTGCATCCCGCCCGGGCTCTCCGCGTTGATCTCCACCACCTTGTCGCCGATCACGTCGATGCCGACGAAGTACATGCCGTCGGCCACGAGCTTTTTGCTCATCGCCTCGACGATGCCGCGTTGCACGTCGCCAATCTCGAGAGGGACCGAGCGGCCGCCCGCGCTGATGTTGGCCCGCGGGTCGTTGCCCGTGGGCACTCGCCGGAAGGCGGCCAGCTTCCCGTGGCGCTGGAGGATCTGTCCCTCGAGCAGGAAGATCCGGGCATCGCCGTCCTCACCGCCGTCGACGAACTCTTGAACGATCGCGTAGCCGTCCTGTAGCACCGCCTCTGTCATCTGGGCGAGGTTCCTTTCGCCCTCGTCCTCGATCATGAACACGTTCCGACCTTTAGCCCCGTACAAAGGCTTGACGACAGAGTGGCCGACCATGCCGACGAACCGCTCGATCGCTTCCGGGTCACGCGTCACGAGCGATCGCGGTCGGATCTTCTCGGGGAACTCCTCCAGATAGAGCTTGCTCGTTGCCCGCACCAGGGACATCGGGTCGTTCACCACCGTTACGCCTCGAGCCTTGAGCATCTGGCCGAAGACCACACCCAGTGGACTTGCCCACGACCGCTGCTGCAGATCGTCGATCGATTCGTTTCGTAGGAACAAGGCATCGAGGTCGTCCATGACGATCCGTTTGGCGTCGCGCTCCTTGATGCGCTCCATGAAGCTTTCGAGCGTGTCGTCTTTCTCGAACTCCGCGGCATGAGCCCTGGCCAGGAGTTGCCCATCCCTTTCTCCGACCCCGATGTCTCCGACCCCGACGTACCAAACCTCATGCCCGCCCTGGGCCGCGGCCCTCGCCAGCCGCGTTGTCGTGTACTCGTCTATCTCGGTCGCGACGTCGTTGACGAAAAAGGCAAGCCTCATGCCGACAGATCTCCTTCATACAGGTCCATGACCGACGCGCCAGTGCGCAGCCTGTCCAAACGCTCCTGAGCGCCGGGCACGTCCAGCCAGCGTGGACGGACCCATGGCGCTTCGAGCACCTCGCGTTCGAGCAAGTCTTGGATCAACGGGATGTGGTCCAACGCGAGCTTGCCGACGAAGAGAACGTCGAGGCTGCTGCCCTCAGCGAGGGCTTCGAGGATGCGCGTGATCCCACGGAGGTAGATCGCATCCTTCACCGAACCGCCCCCGACGACGATCCGGATGGCGATGGACCAAGCGGTCCTTACTGGTATCCGATGTTCTGCCCGTAACGCTTCGAAGATCTCCAGGAATCCGGCGCCATCGAGCATCTTGCCGATGGCGACAACCCTCGCCGCGAGCACGCGGAGACGCCGCGGGTCCAATCCGCCGGTCAGGTACTCGGCGAGCACGGCAAGGCCCTCTTGGGTCTCGTCGTAGCCAGGCAGTCCGATCCTCAGCAGCGTCAGTGGTTGCCTGGCGCCGTTCTGGTAGGTGACGACATGGGTGCCGATCTCGTGATGCAGCAAGGGCTCGACGCGGTCCGCCCTGAAAGCGGCGGCTTCGGGGATGAGCAGCCGGCCGAACGACACCATCAGTTCGGAGATGTCGTCGCGCACCTCGATGTGGCCCGGGAAGTCTGGATATACGGCACGGTATCGATCGAACTCCGCACGAGCCGCCTCCGCGAAAGCCCCGGCCGTGACGCTCCGGGTGCTGGGAGCTTGGGCTGGGATGGTCTTGAGCAGCTCCTCCGCGGCGGACGCGAGAGGCTGGGCGATCCCTCCATAGAGCTGCAGTGATCCGTACACGAACCGGGAAGTGTCGCGATCCTCCAAGGCTGTGATCTGCCTTGCTATCTCGTCTCGCTTCGCCCGGAAAAGTATGTGCAGCGCTGGGTCGGTTACGTTCTCGATCTCGAGGTTGTAGAGGTCACGTCGCACCACGTCCGGCTCGAACTCCAACGGTCTGAGCCGGAGAGTGGGGACCGTCCCGAAGTCACTCCGTTCGAAGTCCGACCATGCCTCTGCTGCATTGACCGGCGTGACGTTGAGCAGCAGGTTCAAGTTGCGCTCGATCTCGGTGAGACGGGCGTCGATTTCTAGAGCAGGCGCAAGCTGCTGGGTCGAGGACGTCACCTTACCGATATACCCCCGGTCACAGTTGCGGCTCGCTGGTGGCCTGAGTTGGGACGCAGATCGCCAGGGCACCTGGTTGGATTTCGGCGGTGAGGGTGGTGGACTCGCCGACGACATCGCCGTCGAGTTGGTAGTTGTCCTTTCCGTCGATGATGATCCGCACTTTTTTTCCGGTGCGCTGGTCGACCCGGTCATCCTTTTTGGCGCGTCGGGTGATGAGCCGTAGGGCGAGCTTGACCCAGTGCCGGAATCGGCGGGGGGAGGCGATGTAGAGATCGAGAAGACCGTCATCTGGGCTGGCGCCAGGTATCAAGGTGATGTTGCCTCGAAGGGTGCCCACGTTGCCGATCACACAAAGCATGGCGTGACGTCGGACGGGACGGTTGGTGTCCAGTTGGACCGTCATCCGCACCGGCAGCCGGCCCAGTGCCTTCGCTGCCGCGATGAAGTACGCCGCAGAGCCGACCTTGTCCTTCAAGTCTTCATCGGTCTCGTCCATGATCATGGCATCGACGCCGATCCCTGCCATCACAGCGAAATGCTCCGGCGCACGGTCGTCGACAGTGATCTTCACCAGGTCTATCTGGCGTACCTGCCCGCTGAGGGCGACCTCGATGGCGTCTACTTCCTCGAGTGGAAGATCCAGGTTTCGAGCCAGCAGATTGCCGGTGCCGGCCGGTATCAGGCCCAGCGGAATCCCGGTGTGGGCTAGACCGTCAGCGACGTAGCGGATGGTGCCGTCCCCGCCAGCACCAATGACAAGATCAACTTGTTCCGCGACGGCCTGTCTGGTCATGGCGCTGCCCGGATCCTCAACCGAAGTCTCCAGCCACAGCGTGTTGCCCCAGCCGTTTCGATGAAGGCTTTCCTCCACTAGGGCGTGAAACTTGTCGCTGACCTTGGCCGGGTTATAGATGACCGCGCAACGGCGACTTTGGCCGGCATGCTCAACAGATGTCACGGGGGATTCCTAAGTCATGGGTGAGACATTTCCCGCAGCCCACCCGATTCGGACGTAGGCGCTGTGTCGGGCGGCAGGAAAGCATCCTGGTGGCGCATCCGGAAGAAGGTGCCTGCGGGTCCTCGGAGGGTCGACTGACGGTTGCCGCAATCATTTGGCCTCACTCTCCGCGCCAACCGGCAGGTCACCGGTCTGAATGACCGTTTGAGCGATTGCTCGTAGCTTCACGTGGCTGTTCTGCGACTGGCGTTTCAGCAGAGCGAACGCCTGGTCGGCCGTAAGCTGACGGCGGGTCATCAAGACTCCTTGTGCCAGTCCTACCCGATGCCGTGCGGCCACCGCTTGGTTCAAGTTGTCACGCTCCATAACCGCTCCCAAGGCCAAACTGGCGTGATGGGCGAATGCCTGGGCTACATCGACATACGGCGACAGGGATGCCGGGCTTGTGGCATACCACACCAGACGGACCGGCCGCCGAGGTGAACCTTCAATCTGCGCCACGAGCAGCGCGCGTCTCCCCAGCGCATCCCACGAGGCGCCTTCCGCCGGATCGTCGATAGACAATGGTTGCCGGAGTAGACCCTGCCGGAAGAGCAGTTCTATCACCGCAGCTGCCGCCGAATCGTCTGGCGCCGCCTCCCTCCGCCGTGCGGCGAGGATTTCCCAAAAGCCCTCGGTGTAGCTGACGATCGCTGCCCCGTCAGCGGCGATCAGCGCCAAGGCTTCGTCGACGACTCTGCGCCATAGTGCGGCGACGTCTGGTGCAGCCCAGATCCGCTGGCAGGCAGCGACTAGAGCTGTCGTGTAGGCCAGATCGCGTGCTGCGGCGGCCGGCGGCATCTGCGGATCGGTTCCGTGTCCAGCGTCGCAAGGAGCCCGGGAGATTACCGGACCCGGCGGGGTGACCTGGCGGTCAACGCGGCGGCGATCATGACCAGGACAGCGGCTACGGCGATTGCGATGAGCCACCGCACCCAATCAATGCCCGGGCTGCCGTCGCCTCCGAAGGCGGTGTAGATGAACCAG
>DATEWO010000239.1:0-2182 GCA_035257925.1 Propionibacteriaceae bacterium
CGTCCGCTGCCGGTGTGCCGATGCCAACGGTGTGCGTGGAGATGCGGCACTTTGTCGGTGACTTCGACGCCGACAAACGGGCTGATGCGCTGGTTCAGATGAAGTCCCAACTCTCGGTCATGGCCGAGATCGGTGGTCGACTCGCGATGACGCCTGCCTCGTACGGAATGTTCAGCAAGCGCCTGCCACCGTTCGAAAGTCCGCGTACCGAGGCCGAAGACACCGAGATCTTGCTCGATGCGTTCGGTCAGCTGGCGGCCCACGCCGAGGCAGAGGGGGTGATCATCGCGCTGGAGCCGCTGAATCGGTACGAGAACCACATGATCAACACCCTGGCCGATGCGGCGTCGATATGCGAGAAGATCTCCTCGCCGAGTCTCGGCATCGCCGCGGACACCTACCACATGAACATTGAGGAGGCTGATCCGCTGAAGGCGCTGGTGGCTGCGGCGCCGTGGATCCGGCACGTCCAGCTGAGTGACAGCAACCGTCTGGAACCGGGTGCCGGTCACATCGATTGGTCGGCGACGCTGCAGACCCTGTGGGCCATCGGCTATGCCGACGAGCTGGCCTACGAATGCCGCCTCTCCGGTGACGTCGACGAGGTCTTGCCGACCTCGATACGGCGGATGCGGCAACTGGCATGGTCCTAACCCGCACGAAATCGCCAGCGGCCGACCTTGATCATGATCAGCTGGCGCGGGCGGCCATTCGGGTCCTGATCGAGAACTGGCACGGTCATGCCACCGTCCCTTCCCGCCGCCTGTATCCCCATCAGTGGAGCTGGGATTCGGCCTTCATCGCGCTTGGCCAGCTGCATGTTGCGCCGCAGCGGGCTGCGGTGGAGTTGCTGAGCCTCTTCGGTGCCCAGTGGGCCGACGGCCGCATTCCGCACATCGCCTTCAATCCGGCTGTCGCGGATGACGCCTACTTTCCTGGCCCGTCATTCTGGCGATCTTCACATCTCCCAGGCCATCCACCTATCGACACTTCGGGGATCATTCAGCCGCCGGTACATGCCATTGCGGCACGTGCAGTGATGGATCGCCTCGGCGCCGGTGGGCAGGACTTCGCCTTTCGCGCCTATCCCGCGCTGGTGGCGCAGAACTCCTATATCCGCGAACGGCGAGAGGTGAATGGGCTCGCCGCGGTCGTGCATCCATGGGAGACCGGCCTGGACAACTGCCCCGCCTGGGACGAGCCATTGCGCGCTGTGCCGGCAGATCTCTCACTCTTCGACTCCTACACGCGCCGCGATATCGATCATGCGAGGTCCAGCGAGCGCCCAACCGATGAGGATTATGCGCGCTACATCCGGCTAGCGCTGGCCTATCGCGATCATGGTTATGACGACGACTGGGTGCGGAATAGTAGTGAATTCGTCGTCATCGATCCTGGATTCAACGCCTTATGGGCCTGGTCTGAGCTGGCTTTGGCTGAGATAGCGCAGGCGATGGGCCGCAACCCTGAAGGACATCAAAGCGAAGCAGAGCGGATCACCACGGCGCTTGTTGATCAGCTGTGGAGCACGAGCCGTGAGATCTTTCTCGCCCGAGACGAGCGGTCCGGCGGGCTGCTTGAAGAGCGTACGGTCGCTGGGCTGATCCCGCTGGTGTTGCCGGGGCTGCCCGCAGGCGTGCGCAACGCCCTTGGCACAACACTCACTGGACCATCGTTCCGCGCCGGCCGGCCGGGAATGCGCGGCGTGCCGAGCTTTGATCTCACCGATCGGCGTTACAACCCCAGGCGTTACTGGCGAGGTCCGACATGGCTCAACACCACATGGCTGGTGGCCGAAGGACTCCGATCGTATGGCGAGGAAGTGCTGGCGCAGCGGCTTTGTGACGACATGGCCGCTTTGGTCGCGGAGGCCGGACTTCGGGAGTACTTCAATCCTCGAACAGGATCGGGGCATGGCACGAGCAACTTCAGCTGGTCGGCGGCATTGCTGCTCCACATCGTGGCCGAGGGGCGTGAAGTCAGTCGGCGGAGGTCAGTTCCAGCACCTCATCGAGGGTGAGGCCGCGCCCGCGGTCAATTGCCGCCGCGTACGCGGCGTCGCCGAGCCGCTCTCGAAGCCGAGCCGCGGTCTGCTCGTGGCTCGCTCGGTCTGTCATCCAGACGCCTGCCCCGATCGAGCGGCGGACACCATCAGCCGCTCCGAACAGGGTGGCTGCGAGTT
>DATEWO010000240.1:0-2749 GCA_035257925.1 Propionibacteriaceae bacterium
CCGGCGCATCAAGGCGGCGCTGATGAAGTGTTCCTGGGCGATGTCGAGTTGTTCGGTCACCCAGGCCTGTCCGACGGTCACCAGGGCCGGCATGAGCCACTCATCGATCACGTACTCGAACCCCGCCGCCGCGAAGGCGGCGTCCAGGATGGCCTCAAGCGCACGGGAGTCATAGCCGAGCGCGGCCGCAATGAGCTCTGAGTGGTCGGGCAGCCCTCCGCGTGCCCCGACGGTGAGGCGGTTCTGACTTGACGGTGTGACCCTGCCAGATCGGATCTGTTCAGCGGCCTGGGCGGGTTGCATGCCGCCCGCGACAAGGTCCGCCATCGCTTGAAGAGTGTCGAGGTCGTCGTCGTCGTAGAGGCGGTAGCCGCCTTCGGTGCGGGTGGGATGCACGATGCCGTAACGCTGTTCCCAGCCGCGCAGAGTTCCCGGCGCCAGCCCGAGTTGCTGCGAGACCCATTTGACCGTGTGCATGCGACCCCTTCCATGAACATTCTACAAACCTTGCGCACACGTTTGACAAGCGACACGGTTGCGCACAATCATTACACAAACTTTCCAAGAAAGGTTCTGATCATGAATGGCAATCCCGGTGCGACCAAGGCGGCAAGCGCTGACATCGTCGACACCGCCTTCGGTGCGGGTGCCCTCACCACACTGACTGCGGCGCTCACCGCTGCCGGGCTGACCGAGACCCTCAAGGGCCCCGGTCCGCTCACAGTGTTCGCGCCCAGCAATGAAGCCTTCGCGCTGCTTCCCTCCGGGGCCATCGACAATCTCCTCCAGGATCCTTTCGGCCAACTGACCGAGACTCTGAAGTACCACGTGGTGCCCGGGGAGGTGATGGCAGCCGATCTGGTCAACGGTCAGGCGTTGATGACCGTCCACGGTTCCGAACTCACCGTGCAGGTAACCGGCGACCAGGTGACCCTGGTGGACGCAGCCGGGAACAGCGCCAACGTCATCACCGGCGACGTCGCAGCCAGTAACGGCGTCATCCACATCATTGACGCAGTGCTGCTCCCCACCGCGTCGCCGGCCGCCCAAGAGATCGCGGCCACGCCCACCCAGGCCGGCCAGGACGCTCAGCATAGGTCCGACAGTTCCGCCTCGATGGGCACGCATTTCGCCCCTGAAAGCGTCCCCAGGCAGCGACAGACAGCGAAGACATCTGTGCGGGTACTGGTGGGCCTCACTTATGTGGCGATGATCGCAGTGAACGCGCTCGCCAACATCCTGCCCATCAACGGGCGCAACACCGGCGAGATCTCCGACTCCTACGAGAACCTGTTTGCCCCGGCCGGGTTGACGTTCTCCATCTGGGGCGTCATCTACCTCCTGCTCGGGACGCATGTGCTGTACCAACTCGGACTTTTCCGTGGCGCGGAACTCGATGACGGCCCCCGCCTCGGGGGCGGCGCGAGGGTCGGCGCGGACGAGGTCTCTCCTCGAGCGGACCTGCTGCAGCGAGTGGGGGTGCTGTTCTCAGTGTCGTCGCTGGTCAACGTCGCCTGGATCTTCTCCTGGCACTACGACCTCATCCTGGTGTCCACACTGCTACTGGCCACGATGCTGGTGCTCCTCATCCTGATCACCCGGACGATCATGGGCGCGGAGCTCTCCACCCTTGACCGGCTGTTCGTGCGGCTCCCGTTCAGCGTCTACTTCGGCTGGATCACTGTCGCCACGATTGCGAACGTCACCGTGTGGCTGGTGAGCATCGGCTGGGACGGCTTCGGGATTGCCGAATCCACCTGGGCAGTGATCATCATGTCCGTCGGTGTGATCATCGGCACCGCCGTCATCCTTAAGGACCGAGACGTCGCGTACGGCCTCGTCCTTGCCTGGGCGTACTTCGGCATCTGGATAAAGCACACCTCAGAGTCGGGCTTCAACGGTGCGTACCCGGTGGTCATCGCCACCGCGCTTCTTGGTGTCGCCGCGTTCATCGTGGCTGGGGCGGTGGCGACCCTGCCGCGCCGGGCCAACCACTGAGCCAGCGCCCGGTCCGGCCGGGTGCCAACTCCAACATTCAACAAACCTTAGACAAAGACTTGACAATGGCTCCGTAACATTACACAATCATTGTACAAACATTCTCAGAAGGAGAACCAAGATGAACCGCAAGTTCGCCGCCGCCGGCGCCGCCCTCAGCCTCACGATCCTGTTGGGTGCGTGCAGCACCGCAGCCCCGGCCTCAACCCCAGCTGCCCCGATGAGCGCCAGCTCGTCGCCCACCGCGAGCTCGACAACCATGTCGGAATCGGACATTGTCGAGACCGCCGCCGCCGCTGGTGACTTCAAGACCCTGACGGCAGCCCTCAAGGCTGCGGGTCTCGACGAGACCCTGAAGGGCCCGGGGCCTTTCACGGTGTTCGCACCGACCGATGCCGCGTTCGCAAAGCTTCCTGAGGGCACGGTGGAAACACTGTTGAAGGATCCCAAGGGCCAATTGGCGGAGATCCTCAAGTATCACGTGGTGGCCGGCGAGGTCATGGCCGCCGATGTGGCCAAGATGGACGGCCAGAAGGTCAAGACCGTCCAGGGGGCTGAACTGACCGTGGAGGTGTCCGGCGACAAGGTTGTTCTGGTGGACGCGGCCGGCAACCGGGTCAACGTGATAAAGACCGACATCACCGCCAGCAACGGGGTCATCCACGTCATCGACGCCGTTCTAATTCCCACCAAGAAGTAGTCCGCACCCGCTCCGTCCATCAGCGACCCCCGGCCAATCAGGGCCGGGGGT
>DATEWO010000241.1:0-3641 GCA_035257925.1 Propionibacteriaceae bacterium
TGGTAGTCGTTGGTCGGCGCCGCACCGACGACCCCAGGTCCGGGGTTGGGAGGCGGCTGCTGCTGATTCTCATCGGCCTTGAGACCCTTGGTCTCCTCCTTGAACTCCCGAAGCGCACGCCCGGTGCTCTTGCCCAGGCCGGCGAGGCGAGCGCCGCCGAACAGCAGCAGCACGACGGCCAGGATGATCAACAGCTCGGGAACGCCAAGACCAAGTACGAGCGGAGTCATGATTCCTCTTTCCTGCACCATAAGTGCTTCGGAGTCATCCTACGTCGCCGATGCGTCGTCGATCTGTGCATAGATCCTGCGATCGGTGGGCCAGTCCGGCTGGAAGATGCGCTCCGGAACCCGGATCTGCCCTACCAGCTGCGCCAACTCATCCCCCCTGTCCGTCAGCATGCTGACTTCACTCCAGACGTCGCTGGCCTTATGGGCAAGCCACACCGCGTAGCAGATCACCATCACGAGCCCCGCTAGTGCGATGCCCAGGAAGACGATCACCCAAACCATTTTTGATTGCTCCGCTCGCCAAGCTCGCTCTTCGTGAACCCTACCTTGCGACCGCGCCGAGCAGTATGGCGTACTGGTCGAGCGCCTCCTGCGCCGCCTCGGCAGCCGAGTCTCCGGCACCGGCGGGCGAAAGCACCCGAGCCCCGCCCTGCAGTCGTAGCAGCAGGCTCCGCAACCAGGCTGGGTCTGTGACATGCAACGAGACGATGAGGCCGCCGTCGGGACGAGTCGTGATTGCCTCGGTCGGGTAATACTCCGCTATCCAAGCCGCCGAGGGCTGCAATTCGAGAGTGACCAGCGGAGCATCCTTGAGAGCCTCGAACCATCCCAAGGACAGATCCTTGAGTTGGACCTGATGCGGAGCCACATCGATAGCGGTCACCTCGACAGCCGCGATTCGGTCGAGTCGGAAGGTCCGCAGCCCACGAGCGTTGTAGCACCACGCTTCCAGATAGCCGTAGCCGTCCAACACGAAGACCCGCAAGGGGTCGACCATCCGTCGGGTGGTCTCGGCACGGGAAGCGACGTCATAGGTCAGATCCAGCCTCTTGGCACGCTGTAGCCCGTCGTTCACCCGCGCCAGGATGTCATCGCGAGCTGCGGTTACCGCCACCGTGGCCTGGTCTGTGGCTGGCACGTTTCCGGCGGCAGCCTCGAGCTTCTTCAACGCCCGGTCGACGGCGTCGCGCTTGCCCGGTCCGGCGATCTCCCGCAGCGTACGCAGTGCCAGCACCAACGCGAGCGCCTCGTCGGCCGATAGCCGCAACGGGCGGGTGAGGTAGTCGGCATTGCTGAGATGAATGACGCCCTCGCCGTCCACCGCATCCATGTCGATATCGATCAAATCGCCAGGGGTGAGTCCCGGCATGCCGCACATCCACAGGACGCTCAGGTCCTCGCGCAGTGTCTTGACGTTGATACCGAAAGCCGCGGCGACGTCGGTCATCGCGACGCCATCGTGTTCGCGTAGGTAGGGGACGAGGCTGAGCAGCCGTCGTACCTGAGCCCGAGAGGTCACGCTGCAGCCACCGATTCAGCGACAGCGGTCAGGCCGCGGATCACTAGCTCACGCAGCTCGGCGGGCTCCAGAACCACAACATCGGCGGCGTACTGGGTGATCTCCTCAGCCGCTGTATGGAGATCCCCGAAGCCGACCGCGTACACCGCGAAGCCGGCTGGAAGTTTGACATCGGAGGTTGTTGGTTCACCGCGCCGAGCCAAGGCCGGCGCCTTGCCGGTACGGATTGCCAGCACCGCGGTCTGGGTCGGCTCCCGAGGGGCCAGCGATCGCGCCAGCCTTCTCAGGTCGAGGTCAGCCGGCACCTCGTACGAGCCGGCTCGGGAGACCCTTCTCGGTAGATCGGTCATCCGCGACAGCTTGAACATCCGGGTGGCCGCCCGATCCACATCTCGACCGATCACATACCAACGGCCCTTGAATGAGGTCAGGCCCCACGGTTCAAGGGTGCGCGGGCTGCCGTCGCGATAGGTGAAGCTCACCCGGACGCGGTCGAGCACGGCATTCCACAGCACCTCGAAGCCAGGCTCGGATGCCTGAACCGATGGCTCCAGGGACGCGAGCTGAGAGGCGTCCGGCTCTACACCCGCCGCACGCAGCTTCGCGATCGCGCTTCTCGTCGACTCGGCCATGCTCGCGTGCCGCCACACTCGTGCGGCAACTCCCACCACAGCAGCTTCCTCAGCGTCCAGGTCGATGACCGGTAAGGCAAACTCCGAGGAGAGGATGCGATAACCCGGCTCGTCATCGAAGAGCGGGTCAAAGCTGCCGACCTCAATCGGCACCCCCAGTGACCGCAGCTCGTCCTTGTCACGCTCAAAAGTGCGCTCGAAGGCAGCGTCACTGAGATTGTGGTAACCCTCCACCGCCTCCCGAATCCGGCTCTTGGGAAGATAGCGGCCCGATACCAGTAGGCAGATGGTGAGGTTGAGAATTCTCTCGGTTTTGCGGGGTGCCATTGCGTGCGATCACTTTCTCACCGGAGCCTCGATGAGCACGCTACCAGCAGATGTTTGACATGCCGGCCAGCTTCGCGGGTGCTTCGGCAGATGATTCCTCGACTTCTTCGATGAGCGCCGGCGCGGGTCGGTACGCGCCAAGCCCGACCGGAGAGTTGCACCTAGGAAACCTCCGCACGGCTTTGCTTGGCTGGCTCTTCGCGCGATCGAGCGGCCGCCGCTTTCTCCTCCGAATCGAGGACCTCGATGCGACGCGGGTCCGACCGGGAATGGCCGATCAGCAGCTGGCTGACCTCGCCGCCTTGGGCATCACGTTCGACGGGGAGCCGGTGGTGCAGTCGCAGCGGCTGGCTGCCTACCGGGAGTCGCTGCTGCAGCTGGCTGACAGGACGTACGAATGCTTCTGCAGCCGACGCGAGATCGCTGAGGCCGCATCGGCGCCGCACGGCAGCGTGGCACGGTATCCCGGCACCTGCCGGAATCTGAGCGAGGCCGAGCGGATCACTCGCAGGCAGACGCGACAGCCGGCCCTCCGGCTGAGGGCCGACGGTGCTGTGCAGACGGTGCATGATCTTTTGCACGGCTCTATCACAGCTGAAGTTGACGACGTCGTATTGCAGCGCAATGACGGAACTCCTGCTTACAACCTGGCGGTAGTCGTAGACGATGCTTTCTCCGAAGTTGACCAGGTAGTACGCGGTGACGACCTGCTCCCGGCCGCCGTCAGTCAGGCCTTCCTCACCGAACTGCTCGGGCACCGGCCGCCGGTCTATGCGCACGTACCGCTCGCGGTGAATGCGGCAGGCCACCGACTGGCCAAGCGAGACGGCGCTGTGACACTCCCAGAGCTGGCTACCCGAGGCTGGGAGTCAGGCACGGTGCTTGGGCTGATTGCGGAGTCGCTGGACCTGGCATCGCCAGGAGAGCACGTCTCGATCGATGCCTTGCTGGAACGCTTCGACTCTGGGCGCCTTCCGCGCCGTCCGTGGGTGGTCAAGGGTCTAGGGTCGGCACGTGATCATCTGGGCTGACGGCACGGTGACTGCCCTCCGCGGACAGTGGAAGGGGGCGGTGGAGCTCACTGTGGCGCGACGTGACGCTGCCGCGGCTGAAGTGCCCGCTCTCGCCTACACCGACCTGATGGCTGCGCCC
>DATEWO010000242.1:0-10876 GCA_035257925.1 Propionibacteriaceae bacterium
GCCCGCCGTTCTCCACCCAGATGTCTTTAGCTGTGGCAACCATCCGGTTCGTGCGCAACTCCGGCTGGGACGGTGCGACGAGCATCCCGCCGCGGGTGAGGAACACCGGGCCGGCCTGCGTCCGTACCATGACCGACCCACTAGGGCCTGGCTCGACGCCAGTCACCTCGCTTCCGTTCGTGGCGATCGGCAAGGGCTTAGGTGAGACATTGAGTCGTAAGTCGCCTCCAGTACGAGTCAGCCAAGCGAGCCTTGAGCCATATTCCGCGATGGCACCGAACTGACCGGCCGGCAGATCCACGGTCTCCCCAGATGGCTGCCAAACTGACTTTCCGCGTACGGTGCTGACTTCCGGAGCATCACCCAACGCGCGATTCTCGAGGTCGAGGATCACCGTGATCGGGTCGGTAGCAGTCTGCGCCGGTGCGCTCGATCGGCCGATCGCGGGCGGATACTCGGTATTGGCCGCACCGCCTAACAGTCCAGATGCCACCGGGATCATCAGCAAGACGACGAGTCCCACAACGACAGCTCCAATGCGACGCCGACGCATTCTCTGCCCAAGGCGCACAGTCCGGATACCGAGGTCCGGAATATCCTCCGGTAGCGGGTGGGCCTGCAGCCGCTCAGCCAGTCGGCGTTCGAAGAGATCGGTCATGGCTCACCTCCGTCGGCCAGTGTTTCCCTCAGCTTCTGCAGCGCCCTCGCCGTATGAGTTTTCACTGCACCGACTGAGCAACCCATGATCTCGGCAGTCTCGTTGACGCTGAGGTCGGCGTAGTAGCGCAAGGCCACCGCAGCC
This sequence comes from Propionibacteriaceae bacterium, assembly GCA_035257925.1. Taxonomy (GTDB): domain Bacteria; phylum Actinomycetota; class Actinomycetes; order Propionibacteriales; family Propionibacteriaceae; genus Microlunatus. The sequence continues at coordinate 803 of DATEWO010000242.1, forward strand.
CGTTGGCGGGACGGCAGCGCTTGCACCATTTCCCACGTTGTGTCGATTGACGTGGGATCCACCGTCCCTGCTTCCGGTACCGATCCGGTGGATCTCTCCCGGCGCTTCCAGGCGCGCCGCCAAAGTGACGCATTTTCATTCACGATGATGCGCCGCACATAGCCCAGCGGGTGTTCGCCGCTAGCGCTGATCTTGGACCACTTGAGGTAAGCGCGCGCCAATGCAATCTGCAGCAGATCCTCCCCAGTCGCCGCATCCCCTGCGACCAATTGGGCGAAGTTCAACAGTGGGCGGTGGTGGTCGGACACCCATGCCGTGAAGTCGGCCGCGGGTCGAGCACTGACTGAGCGAGCCGGGACGACGAGCTGCTCACCCGCCATGATCACCTCGTTTCGAGGTCCCGAGTCACCCACAAACCTAGAACGCGCTCAGCGAGCTGCCCGGTTGACAACGACCTATTCCGTTTCCGCCGCCCCACCAGCCGAGCCGGATACTTCGATCGATAACGCTTGACTCAACACAACCTCGATGCGAGCTCCCGATTCCCGGGCGTCCGGTAACTTTGCGCAGCCCGCCCGACGCCGAGGCACGTGGCGATGAGAGCGGCTCGAGGGAACTAGGCCTCCAGAGGCCCTCCTCCGAAGCCGATCTGATTGCCGTCCGGGTCACCGAAGGTGGCTTTACGGACACCATTGTCATAGGTCTCGAGCTGCTCCGGCTCGATGCCGCGGGTGGCGATCGAGACAAGCTGTCCGTCGAAGTCGTCGACGAAGATCGTCACCAGCGCGTGCCCGACGCCGCCGGTGCGCTCCTCGATGTAGACATATCGGTGCTCGGCGAGCTCCCACACGGCCTCAGTCGGAGTCGCCAAGAAGGTCGGCGGCGATCCCAGTAGCCGCTCATACCACGCCAGTGACCGCGCGTAATCGCGCACTGGGACCCCAGCAAAGAGTTCGAGCGTCACCGCGGCAGTGTATTCGGAGGCCGCGAGTTCGGGCCGGGTCGGTCGAGCGGTGGGCTTTCGGTGTGTCCAGAGCGCGGCGACGGGCAACTATGGCGTCGTTCCCCAGACCGAGATGTGGCTGCGGCTTTCGCTGCTGAACGGCTCGCGGTTCCAGTCGGCCCAGCGCTCCTGGAGGGTCAGACCAGCTATCCGTGCCATGAGGTCCAGTTCTGCGGGCCAGACGTATCGGTGGTGCGACGCGAACTGCTTGAGGTCACCGTCGATCACCCACTGGTGGTGTGAGACCGCCAGCTGGTTGGCGACGTCGTACTGCTCGTAGCCCACATGGGTGGGGGTTGCGGCGAAGAGGTAGGTGGTTTCGCCCGGAGGGAGCCGGCGGAGCTCGGGCACGTAGTTCTCGATGACGAAGCGGCCGCCGGGCGCTAAGTGCCTCGCCGCATTGCGAAATGCCTCGACCTGCTCATGCTGGCTGATGAGGTTCGTGATCGTGTTACGCAGCAAGTAGACGAGGGTGAATCTGCCGTTGACTCTGGTCGATGCGAAGTCGCCGACCGTGACGCCGATGTCGGAGGTCCCTGCGCGAGTTCGGAGTTGCTCGACCATGGCCGGTGATAGTTCGATGCCGTGCACCCGAATCCCGCGCTGGCTCAACGGAAGCGCGACGCGGCCGGTGCCGATGCCGAACTCGAGTGCAGCCCCGGTGCCCACCAGAGTGGCCAAGAACTCGACGGTCGGCTCGAGCGCGCTCGGTTCGAACAACTCCGGCCAAAGTGCCTCGTACCGTTCGGCTATCCATTCGTCAAAGCGCGATTCAGGCATGTGATCAGCATGGAGGCAGCCCCGAGACGGGAGCTAGCGAAAATCTGCGCCCGCCACTTCCCACACCCGATACGACTTGCCAGCTACGGACCGTGCTTAGAACCTGCGGTTGGCGAGCACAGGAATGGCGGCGCGGGTTTGCTCCACCACGTCAAGATCAAGATCAGCCACCAGCAGGCCGGGCTCCGCACCCAATGACCGCAGCACCTCAGCGCGCGGAGAGACCACCGCGCTGTAACCCACCCCGGTCGGTGCTCGCCCGTCGAGTGGGATTCCGGCGGTCGCTGGGTCCGCTTGCGCAGCGGCAACCAGGTACGACGTGCTGTCCAGAGCGCGAGCCCGGGTTAGCAGCTGCCACTGCTCGACCTTCCCCGGTCCGGCACCCCAGGAGGCGGCCACACAGATCACCTGAGCCCCAAGCTCGGCAAGTTTCATGTAGAGGCCAGGAAACCTGATGTCGTAGCACAAAGTGAGCCCGACCGTTGCGCCTCCTACCATGATCACCACTAGCTCGGCACCGGGTGCCACCGTCTCAGATTCACGGAATCCGAAAGCGTCGAAGAGGTGGATCTTGTGGTAGTGCGCGTCGACGCCGGGTCCGACAGCACGCAGTGTGTTGTTGACCCGGCCATCCGCGCTCGGGCTGAACATGCCAGCAACCACAACCAGCTGGTGATGCTCGGCGATCTCGCGCAGCTGCTTTGCCCAAGGCCCGTCCACCGGTTCGGCGATCTCGGCCAGCGGCAATCCGAAGCGGCGCATGGTTGCCTCCGGAAAGATCACAAGCTGCGCGCCGTCATCGGCCGCGTCGGCCGTTTGTCTCGCCACGAGCTCCAGGTTCTGCTGCGGATCTGAATCGCTGAGGATTTGGGCAACGGCGACCCGCAGTGTGCTCATTGTCGGTTTCCGTCTACGCTAGCCATCTCCCACACCAGCACTTCCGCCTCGGTAAGTGCGGAGAGCCTCAGCTGGGCGGAGCCTGACAGCCGGAGCGAGTCGCCCGGCTCCAACCGTCCGATCGTCTCCACCTCCACGATTCCGCGCGATGGATAGATATGCAGCAGATCACCGTCCGGCAGTCTGCGCGAAGTCCCGGCCGGCAGGACGGTGACCCAAAGCGTGGAACTGGCGCTGCCGAGGCTAACCACTGCGTGAGGGTGCCGGCCAGAGGCGATCGGCGCCCAGTCGGTGACAAGATCACCAAGCGCCAGCTCCTCTTGCTGATAGCTGGGAGGCGCGCCTGGCTCGTCAGGCCTGATCCACATCTGGATGAAGTGGACAGGCTCGGCTGGACGGGTTGGATCGATCCGGTAGGCATCGTTGCGCTCGGCGTGCACAATGCCTGAGCCTGCGCTCATCCGCTGCACCAGTCCGGGGTAGGTCAGCCCTGAGTTACCGCGTGAGTCTTCATGGACAAGTGATCCGGAAAGTACCCAGGTGACGATCTCGGCGTCACGATGTGCATGGTCGGGATAGCCGGCTCCGACGCGTACCAAATGCTCATTGTTGACCATCAGGCGACCGAAACCGACGTTCGTCGGATCGTAGTGTTCGCCGAAGGAGAAGTTGTGGTAGGTCTCCGCCCCCTCGGTTCGGGTGAGGAAACGCTGCTGTGCTCGACGCACCTCGATCTTTGGCGTTGCAATCCTCGGCGTGCTCACTCGTTCAGTATCGCGGGCTGGTGAAGCATTGGGTGAGTTGGCGCCGGCGTACGCTCCTCACATGCCCGCTCATCCCACCCCTGAACCCATCGCACCGGGCCAGGAATCGGTCTGGGATTATCCGCGCCCGCCGGCGATTCGCGCCAGCGATGAGGAGATCATCGTGATCTTGGGCGGTGTGGAGATCTGTGAGACCCGGACCAGCTTGCGCATGCTGGAGACTGGCCACCCACCGACCTACTACCTGCCTCGTTCGGCATTTGTCGAGGGGTCGCTGAGGCCGGCACGCGGGATGACGTTCTGTGAGTGGAAGGGCCGCGCTTCCTACCTCGATGTGATCGGCGGCAGCAAGGTCGCTGCTCGAGGGGCGTGGTACTACCCACATCCCAACTCCCGCTATGCCGCGCTTCATGATCATGTTGGGATCTATGCCGGAGCGATGGATGAGTGCCTGGTCGATGGCGAGCGAGTGGAGCCGCAGCCGGGCGGCTATTACGGCGGGTGGATCACCTCGACAGTGACCGGTCCATTCAAAGGTGCGCCTGGCACCGAGGGCTGGTGAAGGTATGGAGGACGACTACGCCGAACTGGTGCTGAGCGTCGTCGAGCGAATACCACCCGGCCAGGTCGCGACGTACGGAGACGTTGCCGAGATGGTAGGCCGCGGCGGACCTCGGCAGGTCGGTCACGTGATGGCGCTGTTGGGCGGTGGAGTGCCTTGGTGGCGCGTCGTACGCGCCGACGGGCGGCCGGCCCGCAGCCTCGAGAAGTCCGGCTTGAGACTGCTGAAAGCCGACAAGACTCCCCTCAAGGGTGACCGCGTCGACATGGATCGGGCCCGCTTCAGAATGGACAGCAACATCGGCTGAGATCCGGGTGCGCACCGTGATCACAAACTCATGCCGACACGAGTCTTGGCAGGGTTCACATTGCGCGGTCATCTATGACAGGCTAGGGACCGCTGTTGCAAGTCTGTGTGGTCAGTGCTACGCCCCCAGAACTTTGCGTGGGCGTGAGGAAAGTCCTGGCGTCCGACAGCAGTCGGGACCGTGAGGTGCGGTTTCGAATGCAGATGCTAGGAGATGTTTCATGGCGCAGGGAACCGTTAAGTGGTTCAATGCCGAAAAAGGCTACGGCTTCATCGCCGTGGACGGCGGCGGTCCGGACGTTTTCGTCCATTACAGCGCGATCGAGTCGACCGGATTCCGGACGCTCGATGAGGGCCAGCGTGTGGAGTTCCAAACCACCCAAGGGCCAAAAGGCCCGCAGGCCGACCAGGTCCACGCGATCTGAGGTTTGCCCCACCAACAAGCCCCGGTACCTGATTGGTGCCGGGGCTTTGTCTTGCCCTTCCCAGACTCACGTGCGCGGCGCCGAAACCTACGTTTACGTAGGTTGCTGACGGTCTACATCGGTTGCAACCCATGCAGAGCGCTAGCAGCCTACGTACACGTAGGTTGCTGGCAGCAGCCCTAAGCAGAGGCGCGAGGGTGTCAATATGCGGGCTGCGAGGGGTCGATCTGGCGGACCCAGGCACTGACGCCGCCGCCGACATGGACTGCGTCGGCCAGCCCGGCCCCGTGGACCAGCGCCAACACCTCTGCCGATCGCACGCCGGTCTTGCAGTAGAGCACTACCTGCTTGTCGTGCGGCAAGTCCGCGAGGGCGGCACCGGTCTGGAAGTCACCCTTCGGAACGAGGATCGATCCCGGAATCCGGTTGATGTCCCGCTCCACCTTTTCGCGTACGTCGATCAGGACGAAGTCTTTCTTGCCGGAGTCACGCTCAGTGAGCCACTCCTCCAGCTGCTGAACGCCGACTGTATGCCCCGCGACCGCTTGGGCCGCCTCATCGGTGATCGCTCCGCAGAACTCGTCGTAGTCGATCAGCTCGGTGACTGTCGGATTCTCACCGCAGACTGCGCACTGCGGGTCCTTGCGAACACTCAGCTGACGCCAGCTCATCTCGAGCGCGTCGTAGATCTGTAGCCGGCCAATCAACGGCTCGCCGATACCCGTCAGCAGCTTGATCGCCTCGGTGACCTGGGTGGCGCCAATAGATGCACACAGCACCCCGAGAACGCCACCTTCAGCGCAGCTAGGCACCATCCCCGGCGGCGGAGGCTCGGGGTAAAGACAGCGATAGCAGGGGCCGTGTTCAGCCCAGAAGTCGCTGACCTGACCGTCGAATCGGTAGATCGAGCCCCAGACATACGGCTTCCCGAGGAGCACCGCGGCATCGTTGACCATGTAGCGAGTCGCAAAGTTGTCAGTGCCGTCGATGATCAGGTCGTACTGGCCGAAGATCTCCAGCACGTTGTCGTTGTCCAGCCGAACATCGTGCACCATGACCTTGACGAACGGGTTGGTCTCGAGGATGGACTCCTTGGCTGACTGAGCTTTGGACTTACCAATGTCGGATTGGCCATGGATGATCTGCCGCTGCAGGTTGGACTCGTCAACTGTGTCGAAGTCGACGATGCCCAGCGTTCCGACTCCAGCAGCAGCAAGATAGAGCAACGCTGGGCTGCCGAGCCCTCCGGCGCCGATCACCAGCACCCGGGCATTCTTCAGCCGCTTCTGGCCGTCCATCCCCACATCGGGAATGATCAAGTGACGGCTGTAACGGCGTACCTCGTCGATGGTCAGCTCATCGGCGGGCGCTACCAGCGGCGGCAAAGCCACGGCTCTCCTCCAGCTCAAGGACGCGGCACGGCACCGCGACAGGCTTGCTCGATCTTGAACGTAACGCGCGTCCGTGGACGCCTATTCCGGATGATGGGATAGGGCCATGGCCGGCGCAGAGGACTCCTGGGCGTGCTCCCCCGGGTCCTTGCGTACGGCCGCGGAGGTCCAAGGTGGTCGTTCCCCTTGAATGACCTCGTCACCCGGGTTGGTGACCGTACCCTGACGCTGACCAACCTCGACAAGGTGCTCTACCCCAGCGTCGGGTTCAGCAAGGCCGAGGTGATCGACTACTACGCCCGAATCGCTCCGGTGATGCTCCCGCACATCCGCGACCGGGTCATGACCAGGCTGCGGTTCCCCGACGGGGTCGGCGCAGGCAAGTTCTCCTTCTATGAGAAGAACGCACCGATGGGTACGCCGGAGTGGGTACGCCGGGTGACCGTCAGCACCAGCGACGGTCTCATCGACTACGTCGTGGCCGACGATGAGGCGGCGATCGTGTGGCTGGCCAACCTCGCTGCGCTCGAGATGCACGTCCCGCAGTGGACGGTGGGCAGCGCCACGCCTGCCGACAACATCATCAACCTCCCCGAGTTGGACCCGCGTCCCGGAGAACCGCTAGCCGACCGCGTCGTTGTCGACCTGGACCCTGGGGCCGGCATGACCATCGTCGAAAGCGCGCGGGCAGCGCTGATCGTGGCTGCAAAGCTCGCCGAGGACGGCATGATCCCGATCGCGCAAACCTCAGGAAGCAAGGGCATCCAGGTCTACGCCGCGATTGCTCCGACCCGCAGCAAGACTGCCTGGAGCTATGTGAAACAGCTGAATGCCTCGCTGCACAAGGCGCAACCAGATTTCTTCGTGTCGACGATGTCGGTTGAACAACGGGCCGGCCGGATCTATGTCGACTACAACCAGAACTTGGCAGCACGCAACACCATTGCCCCCTACTCGATGCGAGGCCGGGAACGCCCGGCAGTGGCAACCCCAGTGACCTGGGAAGAGCTTGGCAGCGTACGCCGGCCGGATGATCTTCGGTTTGCACCCGATGAGGTGCTCGCGAGAGTCGACGAGTTCGGAGACCTGGCGCGCGACCTGCTCACCTTGGACGCGGCACCCTTGCCCGAAGAACTCTGAAAATGGGCGCAGCGGCACCGGATGCTCATCTCGCGCAGCGGACACAGCCAGAAACCGCACAGCTAGGGTGAACCCGTGACTGCGAAGCTGGGGAAGGAGCCGATAGGCAGCCGTGGAACCCGCCTGCCCCGGGATCAGCGGCGCATCCAGCTACTTGACGCCGCCAACGAGGTCTTCACCTCGAAGGGCTACCACGCGGCGGCCATGGACGACATCGCCGATGCCGCCGGAGTCTCAAAACCCGTGCTGTACCAGCACTTCCCCTCCAAACTCGACCTATACCTGGCGCTTCTGGACCAGAGCTGTGATCGGCTCGTCGAGATCGTCGAGGAGGCCTTGGCTTCGACTGAGGACAACGCGGACCGGGTGGTTGCCACTGTCGCGGCGTTCTATGAGTTCATCTCCTCCGAAGGCGGGGAGTTTCGCTTCGTCTTCGAATCTGATCTGACCGGCGACGGTGCTGTGCAGCAGCGGCTGTCTCGCGTGAACGATGAGATTTCCGACGCGATTGCGGAGGTCATCGCCGAAGACACCTCCTTGCCCGCCCCGCAAGCCAAGTTGCTCGCGGTCTCACTCGTCGGTATTGCCCAGGTGAGCGCGCGCTATTGGATCTCAGGCGGTACCTCAACAATCACGGTCGACGAAGCCAAGCAGCTGGTCAGCAGCTTGGCCTGGCGCGGCATCAGTGGCTTCCCACTGACCGAACATGACAAGGCCGTGCGTACCGGCGGTTTGGCCGAACGCTAGGAGAACCAGCGGCACCCCTCGCCCTGGGGACGAGGGGTGCCGCTGATCGTACGAGGTGGACCTGATCAGCCCTTCGCCAGCGTGGTGGCCCCAGTCATGATGGCCACTGCCTCAGTCGGCGTATGGGACTTCGGCGTGATCACTCCAGCGCAGCCGCCGAGCCTGGCGATATGGATCCGGTCGGATACCTCGAACACGTTCGGCATGTTGTGGCTGATCAAGATCACCGGCAAGCCCTTGGCCTTGATCTGTTGGATGAGGTTGAGCACTTGCCCGGTCTCCTTCACCCCCAACGCCGCGGTCGGCTCATCGAGCACCACGAACTTGGTGGCGAAGGTTGCCGCCCGGGCGACCGCCACGGCTTGCCGCTGACCACCCGACAGCGTCTCCACTGCCTGGCTCATGTTCTGAACGGTCGCGATGCCTAGGTTGGCCATGGATTTGCCGGCATCTTCCTTCATGCCCTTCTTGTCGAGCATCCGAAGGACAGACCCTAAAGGACCACTTCGCCGTCGTTCCCGCCCGAGGAACATGTTGGCCGCGATGTCCAGTGCCGGTGCAACCGCGAGGGTCTGATAAACCGTCTCGATGCCGGCACTCCGGGCATCCTGCGGCGTCCTGAAGTGAACCTCTTTGCCATCCAGATAAACGGTTCCGGAGTCGGCGATCAAGGCTCCGGTCAGGGCCTTGATGAGCGTCGACTTGCCGGCTCCGTTGTCACCGATGACCGCCAGGACCTCGCCCGGAAACAGGTCGATGTTCACCCCGTCCAGACCGACGACCTTGCCGAAGGTCTTGATCAGCGCGCGGCCTGACAGCACTGTTTCGCTTGGCTCGGCGAGCACTGGGGGGTTACCGAGCCCGACCTTGCTTCTCTCCTCTTCCGACAAGTCACTAGTAGGAGGCGTCGTGGTCATGCCTTCACCTTTCTAATCCACTGGTCGATGGTTACCGCGACGATGATCAGCACGCCAATCGCCAGAATTCGCAGCTGATCATCTACGCCGGCCAGTGCAAGCCCGTTGTTGAACGCGTACACGATCAGTGCACCGAGGATGGTCCCGATGATGCCGCCACGGCCACCGAACAGGCTGGTACCGCCGATCACGACCGCGGTAATGGTCTCCAGATTGGCGCCCACGATTGCGTTCGGGCTCGCCGTCCCAGCCCGGCCGATCATCACCCAGGCGGTAAAGCCGTAGATCAACCCGGCCACGGTGTAAACGCTGAGTAGCACCTTGTCGACCTGAATACCGACCAGGCGGGCGGCCTCGATGTCGTCCCCGACGGCGTACAGGTGGCGGCCCCAGCTGGTCTGGCTGAGGATGAAGGCGACAATAACCGCAAGGACGGCCACAACGATGACGCCGATAGTCAGGCGGAACGGGCCGATCGCGAACCGTGTGCCCATTGCGTTGAGAATGGGGGGCATATCGTTCCTGCCGACGCTGGCTCCCCCGGAGTACAGGAGACCGATGGCGGTATAGATGCTCAGCGTGCCGAGCGTGGCAATGAACGGCGGCAGGTTCAGTCGAGTGACCAGCAGGCCGTTGATCAGCCCACAGATGGTGCCGACGACAAAGCCGATAAGCAGAGCCAACCCTCCCGGCACTCCGTTGTTGGCGGCCAAGTTGGCCATCACGAGCATCGCGAGGATTGCGGTCGCGCCAACCGCCAAGTCGATGCCGGCAGTAAGGATGATCAAGGTCTGACCGATGGCCAAGGCAGCGATCACCGCAGTCTGCTGCAAGATGATCGAGATTGTCCCGGGCGAGGCGAACCGCGGGTTGACGATCGTGAAAACGATGCAGGCCACGATCAGCACCATCAACGGGCTGAGCGCGGGATGGGAGTGCAACAGGTGCTGGATCCGCTGCACGGGCGACTGTTGGCGTTGGGCGAACTGCTCAGCAGCTGTCGCCGGTGCCTGGGTATCTACGCTCATGTGGCTTCCTTGCTGTAGGAGATACTCCGGTATTTCGCGAGGCGACCGACGCCGCACCCGCGACGGGCTGGCTCCGCCGCGCCCGAGCCAACCTTGGCTTGGTACGGGGTGGAG
>DATEWO010000243.1:0-11141 GCA_035257925.1 Propionibacteriaceae bacterium
CCCCGCCGCCGCCAGCCAATGCTCGAAGCCCACCGGCTGAGTCTGGCCCGTGCCAAGTCCAGAATCGGCGGGTGTTCGGCAATCTGTGGACAGTCAGATCGGAAGTGGTCCTTCCTCAGCCGGGGTAGGCGATGGTGCTGACATCTTCGAGGAAGGGCAGCCACTCGCTGCCGTCGTCCTTCCAGGTGTTGCCGGTGCGACCGATGATGATTGCTGTCTGTGTCCAGGGAAGTACGGCAAGCTCCTCGGCATCCCAGTTCTGGGGTTCACCCTCGGCTGTGATCCGCGACGCATCCTCTACGACCCGATACGGCGTGTTCGCGGAATCGCTGTAGGTGGCTCCCAAGACGAGCAGCTCGGTGCCATCCAGCCATGCGACGTCGGCGATCGTGCGAATTGGCGGCATGGCGGTTTGCGCGGTGTTCAAAGCTCGCCAGCCGTTAACCATGATCTTGTCCTGCGAGCGGATGATTCTCGCGAGCCCAAGCTCGAACCCGGTCCCGGTAGCACGAACCAACGCAATACGAGTGCCGTCTGGTGAGATCTTGAATGCCGTTACCGTGCCGTCTCGAAGCACTGGTGTCTCGACTTCGATCGGCTTCTTCTCAGTGGACATCCACATGCGTTGCCGGCCGCCCTGGCGACCGATGACCCAAATCTCGCCGTACCTGGTGAACTGTGGTCTGAGCAGATCGGTGACCCCGCTGAGCACTGTGCTTGGCGTGCTTGGCTCCCCGGGTGTAATTGGCGCACGACGCAACGTCGTTCGTCGGTCAGTTGTGACGGCGAGATCGGTGTTCGTCATCGATACAGCCAGCGCGTCGACGGAGAGCTTTCCCTGGCCGAGCGGTCCCTCGAGCGGCTCGGTGGCCGGCGTATTGGCGGTCGTCCTTACCCGCTTGACCGCCCGGCCGTCGACCGCATACAGCTGATCCCCCGACACGAACGGAACGGGGTCGATATCGCGAGGAATGGCATCAACGGAGATGGTGGGGCTGGTCGGGTCACTTCCGGGTAGTACTCGGTACGGCTGCTGATTCGCCTTGATCAGCACACCCTTGACCCCGCCGACCTGTCTGAGGGTGTAGACGATCTGGGCGGCCAGCAGGCTGCGCTGCGGATCCGCCAGCGCCAGCACCGTGTCGCTGAGCGGTACCTCGGCGATGCCGTCGGTAATCGTCACCGAATCCACGCTCAGGCTCGTATTCGGCGGGATAGCGCTGGTGACGGCGGGCTTAAGCCAGCGGGAAGGCCCCTTGAGCAGCGCCTTCATCAGTGCCGAGGCGACATTGGCTGGGTTGCTCAGCGCGGGCAGATAGATGTGGTCCGGAACCAGCGCACTGCCGTTGCCGACAAAGTACAGATCGTAGGGCTGATAGAAGGAGGTGAAAGAGTACTCGGCAACCATCAATCCCGGCAGCGGGTTGTCGATCCGCCATTCGCCGTTCTCCTCCACCAAGTGGAAGTCAACTTTCAACGTCGTGTCTCGCGCAACATACGTGCGGTCCGCTTCTAGCTCACCGACCAGCCGCCCACTCAGCCGCACTGTGTCAGACTTCGCGGTTGCGGCCGGTGTACCCACGTAGATCCGCACACCGGTCTCGGGGCTCCATTTTTCGGCAGCCATCTGGCTCAGGAACTGCTTGGCCACCGAGTAGTTCGGCTGGTAATTGGACGTCGCGCGCAGATAGCCCTCGACTATGTCGGTCGGCTTGTCGCCTGCAGCTGGAGGTGCGACAACTACGTTGACGCAGTTCTGGCAGCCAGGTTGCTGGCCCTCAACCTTCCTGATCGGCCCAGTGGTCGGGACATTGACGCAACCGGCCGCTCCCAGCAGCCCGGCTAGGACGATGAGGACGACCGCACAATGCCGCCGTGCTTGATTCCTGAAGGCCCGATTCACGATGGACTCACTGTTGTCTCCGCAGCGGTCGATGTTCGCGGCACTGAGGCTGGCGTCGCTACTGAGGCTGGCGTCGCTACTGAGGCTGGGGTCGCCGGGAAGCTTGGGGCCACCGGCGCTGGCGCCTCCAGACCGTCGAGCCGGGTGCCACCTGGGCCGACCAGGTCGCGCGGCACCAGGGGAAGCGGTGACGTCTCGAGGATCGCCCCTGCTTTCCGCGGCAGAGTGAGTCGGAACTGGGCGCCCATGGCCGGGCGGCCCCACGCGGTCAGCCAGCCGCCATGGAGGTTCGCGTCCTCCATAGCGATGGACAGACCGAGACCAGTTCCACCAACGGCACGCGCCCGCGCCGCGTCACCGCGCCAGAAACGGTGGAAGACCTGCCTGGCCTGGCTGGCTTGGAACCCGACGCCATGGTCACGAACCGCGACCGCCACTGCGGCGTCATCGCTTTCGATGAAGATGTCGATCGGATGACCTTCGCTGTGCTCGATGGCGTTGACCAGGAGATTCCGCAGGATTCGTTCAATCCGCCTGGGTTCGACCTCGGCCTTTGCCTCGCCACTCGCGTGCACGGTGATCTCGGTGTGATTCGTCTCGGCAAGCGGTGCGTTGGCCTCAACCACCCGATGCACCAGATCGCGCAGATCTGCCTCCTCGAGGTTGAGTATGGCCGCCCCCGCATCGAAGCGCGAGATCTCCAGTAGGTCGGTGAGCAGTGCCTCGAAGCGATCAAGCTCTTTCTGCAACAGCTCGGCCGAACGTGCGGCGACGGGGTCGAAGTCGTCACGAGCCTCGTGCAGTACTTCAGCGGCCATTCGAACTGTGGTCAACGGGGTCCGCAGCTCGTGGGAGACATCGGAGACGAAACGCTGCTGGACGGCAGACAGTTCCTCGAGCGTGTTGATCTGCTTCTCCAGCTCCGAGGCCATGTAGTTCATCGAGGTTGCCAACCGGGCAAGGTCGTCCTGTCCGCGTACCTTCATCCGATCGTGCAGGTTGCCCGACGCGAGGCTTTCGGCCGCCCTGCGCGCGGCGCGTACCGGTGTCACGACCTGGCGGCTGACCAGCGCTGCTATGAAGGTCAGCAAGATCACCAAGATCACACCCGTCGTCACCACTGCATAGCGGAGCACGGCAAGAGTGGCGACCTCCTGAGTGAGCGGAAACATCAGATAGATCTGATAGCGACCGGTTCCGGGCAGAGTCAGGGTTGCGCCCGCTGCAAGACCGGCGACAGAGGGCCGCATGTCCCGGTAGTCGATCTCGGTTGGGGTCATGAGCAGGTCGTTGCTCAGTTCGACTTGCCGCCGCAGCTCAGGCGGAATGCTGCTGGCTGCCGCGTTGCCGGCGGTGATCGTCTGGTCGGGCGTGATGATGATCACTTCGAATTGCTCACCGGCTCGATTGGCGAATCCGGTGGCCAAGTCGAGGAGCAGCTTGTCGACATTGACATCACCAGTGAGGTCGGCGGCATTGAGCTGTTGTTGCGCGGTGTTGACTGCCTGCCGGGCATCGCTCTTGGCGGTTTCCTCCTTGCCGTCAATCACCCCGATGGTGGCTTGCTGCATCAGCAAGAACCCTCCGAGGACAAGCACCAGCACCGAGGCAACGAAGACGGTCAGGACAACCCGAAGCGGCAACGACCGCCACCACCACGTGATGGGGAACCGCCACCAGCGGGATTTCAGAATCCTCAAGATGGAGACCATATGCCGACGTTCACGTCAGACGCCTTCAAGCGGACCGGCTATCGGGCCGGGTTGGTTTCGCCGGCCTTGTAGCCGATCCCTCGTACGGTTACGACGATCTCGGGGTGCTCGGGATCCTTCTCGATCTTTGAACGCAGCCGCTGCACGTGTACGTTGACCAGCCGCGTGTCGGCGGCATGGCGGTAGCCCCACACCTGCTCGAGCAACACCTCGCGACTGAAGACCTGCCAGGGCCGTCGGGCCAAGGCCAGGAGGAGGTCGAACTCCAAAGGCGTGAGCTGGATCTGGACTCCGTCCCGCTTCACTGAATGCCCGTCCACGCTGATCGAGAGATCCCCGATCCGCAGCGTCTCAACGTCGACCTCCTCTGAGGCCGGCATCCGGCGAAGCCGAGTTTTTATTCTGGCGACCAGTTCCTTGGCCTTGAAGGGCTTGGCGACGTAGTCGTCGGCCCCCGCTTCCAGTCCTTCGACTACGTCGATGGTGTCGGTCTTGGCGGTCAGCATCACAATCGGTACGCCCGACTCGGCGCGGATATCGCGACAGACGTCGACACCGTCCCGGCCGGGCAGCATCAGGTCGAGCAGCACGAGGTCCGGCTTAGCCTCCTTGAACGCCGAGAACGCCTTGTCCCCATGGGCACACCAGATCGGCTCGAACCCCTCGTTCCGAAGCACGATCGACAGCATTTCCGCGAGCGCCGCATCGTCGTCAACCACCAGCACCCGGCTGCGCGCCCCTGCGCTCTTGGTTGTTTCAGACACCCGTATCCCTTCCGTCAGTGCGATATGAACACCGACGTCTCGGTGAGCACACCCGCGATGACCTTCTCACAAGGCGACTCCTGCGACGTAATCCTATGCACCTTGAAAACAAGCTTCACAACATTGGCATGGTGTCGCTGTAGCGACACTTCCGGTCGTCGCGGCAACTTGCACCTCAGTTGAGCTCTGGGTTCTCCACCCAGGTCGAGAAAAATGCGAGCTCGCCTTTCTGGCGGCGCAGCACCGTACGCCACAGGTCGAGCGGGTGGTCACTGAAGACGTCGCTGTAGTCCGCCGGCGCGAGGTACCACATACCTTCAGCAATCTCGGCCTGCAACTGGCCCGTAGCCCAGCCCGCGTAACCGGCAAAGATCCTCAGGTCGCGGTATGCCCCGGAGACAATCTCGATCGGGGTGTCCAGGTGCAACAGACCGACACTGCTGAACAGCGGCCGCCAGCCCGGCGGCTCTTCACCATCATCCGCCACACTGGCCAGGCAGATCGCGCCGTTGGGCGACACCGGCCCGCCGTGAAAAAGCAGCCGCGGCTCCGACACCGTGCTCACCCACTCCGGTAGCACCGCATCGAGGGGAGTCTGGGAGATCTCGTTCAAGATCACTCCAAGAGCGCCGTCCTCATCGGAGTCCAAGATCAACACGACAGTCTGGTTGAAGACACCATCAGCGAGCATGATGCTCGCCACCAACAGATCTCCCGCGACAGGTTCACGCGTAGTTACCGGCCGCCCCGCTGGTTCGCTCATGAGGGGGCAAGCCCCCGATAGGCGCTGCGGGACCCCCGTAGCACAATCACTCGAACCAGCACGACAGCGGCCGCGATACCGATCCAGTCCGCAATCACATCGAGCAGCTCACCCGTCCGATGTTGGTACCACACATGCTGGATCAGCTCGCTGACGACGGCATGCACCGCGAAAACACCAACCACCAGCGCACTAGTACCGAAAGTGGGCCACTGCGAGCCCAGCGGGTGGCGCAGCGCGACCGCGAGCAAGATCAATATCACCGGGACAGCAAAGCCGATGGCGTGCACGAGTTTGTCGGCGTAGGGAATCCACGATGGCTGGGGCGGACCGGTGACCCGGTAGAGCCCCCAGAGCTGCAACAGCACCGCAACAACGGCCCCTCCAGCAGCGAGGTGCCAGCCACGCAGCGACGAAGCGTGCTGGTGATCGGGCAAGGCAGGGTACGACATGGCTTAAACGGCAACTTCGGTGTCGGACGGTAATTCGGCAGGCCCTCCGGCTGCTCGGCGTACGGCCGCCGCGACGGCGTGGTGCACCTCGGCATGGAACACACTCGGCACGATGTAGGCGGCGTTGAGCTCATCGTCACGCACCACGCCAGCTAGCGCGCGGGCAGCAGCCAGCAGCATGGTCGGGGTGATCTCGACGGAGTGCGCATCCAGCAGTCCACGGAAAACCCCAGGAAACGCGAGCACATTGTTGATCTGATTCGGGAAGTCCGAACGCCCGGTCGCAACGACCGCCGCATAGCGGGTCGCCTCGGCCGGATCCACCTCCGGCTCGGGGTTGGCCAACGCGAAGACAATTGACCGATCCGCCATCGCCGCCACGTCGGACGCAGTAAGGACGCCAGATACGGAGACCCCGATGAACACGTCAGCGCCGACCACGGCCTCCTTGAGCGAACCCGTGAAGTCGAGTTGGTTGGTGTTCTGGGCCAGCCATTCCAGCTCCCCCGTCAGGTCGGCGCGACCTCGGTGCACTACTCCCGCGATGTCGGCCACCACGACGTTGCGTGCACCAGCGGCTAGCAGCAGCTTGATAACCGCTGTGCCTGCCGCGCCTGCACCAGACATCACAATCCGTACGTCGGTGATCTGTTTGTCCACCACCCGCAGTGCGTTGTACAGCGCAGCCAGCACCACGATCGCTGTGCCGTGTTGATCATCATGGAAGACGGGGATATCCAGCTGCTCACGCAGCCGGCGCTCTATCTCGAAGCAGCGCGGAGCCGAAATGTCCTCCAAGTTGATCCCGGCAAAGCCCGGCGCGACTGCCTGCACCACCTTGATGATCTCCTCGACATCCTGAGTATCCAGGCACAAGGGCCAGGCATCGATGTCACCGAAGCGTTTGAACAGTGCCGCCTTGCCTTCCATCACTGGCAGTGCAGCCGCTGCGCCGAGGTTGCCGAGCCCGAGTACCGCTGACCCGTCGGTGACTACCGCGATGCTGTTCCGCTTGATGGTCAGCCGGCGGGCGTCTTCGGGATTCTTCGCAATCGCCGAACATACTCTCGCCACCCCTGGGGTGTAGATCATGGACAGATCGTCACGGTTGCGGATTGGGTGCTTACTGTGCATCGCGATCTTGCCGCCGAGATGCATCAAGAACGTGCGATCACTGACTTTGTCAACCACTACGCCAGGTACGCCGCGCATCGCCTCGACAAGCAGTTCTGCATGCTCGGTGTCGCGAGCTGCGCAGGTCACATCGATCCGCAATCGCTCGGGTCCCGACGCGGTGACGTCGAGAGCGGTAACAGCACCGCCAGCATGCTCCACAGCAGTCGTCAACTGGCTGACCGAGGCCCCACCCGCCGGAACCTCCAGCCGCACAGTGATCGAGTACGAGATGGATGGAACGCCTGCCACGGACCCGATCCTCTCACGGCTCAGCCGGCAGACCTTGAGCTGCGAGCGTCGGAGAATCGCGCGCCGCCGCGCTAAGGAGGAGCGAGCGAAGGCGTTCTTCCTCCGCGAGCGACGACGAAGTCGGCGGATTCCACGCGCGATTGCGCGAGCCGCTCACAAAGTGGGCTCAGAAGCTCAGCCAAGCGGCCGCGCCGCCGGTAGTGGCTTTTTGATGATCACGAAGTGTGAAGGTGGCTCTCAGCCACGACATCGAATACACCGACCCCGCTGGTCCGACCGTTTAAGACGACCTCGACGCGATGCTGGCCCGGATAGTGGGTGCGAGTTGTGTGTTGGGCTAGGGAGATCGTCTTCGTGAGCCGCGCGGACCCGCCTCGCCCTATTTCCAGCTCCTTGAGCACGAAGACCTTCGGGCTCGGCCTCCCGTTCGCCTTGACGAAATACACGCGAAGATCAACCAGCAACTGCTGCGGCGTGGAGCCTTCGTTAGCGAGCACAACGGTGAAGGCAACGGACTCGCCGATCGAGGCGACGGCAGGTGCAATGTGAATGTCACGCACCTGGACCCCAGTCGCCGGAACGAAGCCAAGGATCTCCAGTGCGGCGGGCTCACCGCGCTTCACCGCCGAACGAAGCGCGTGCCGGATCAGCCAAGACCGCTCTGGCGTGGCACCTCTCAGCCACTGCCGGCACGTCTCGATGAGAGCTGTTGGATTGTCCTTGCCGATGTCGTTCAGGTTGTTGGCGACCGACCGGCGAACGTAGAGCTCAGGGTCGTCCTTGAGGAGCTCGAGCAGCTCGAGCACCGGTTGCGGATCGTCTTGAAAGGCACGCAGCCGTGGAGCCCAAGGCAACCGCGGCCGGGTTCCCTCCGAAACCAGCCGCCGTACATGGACGTTCGAGTCAGCTGCCCACTCCCGCAGCAGGGCGAGCGCCCGCTGCGGGTAGCGCTCGAGGAAGACTCGGATGCTGTATTCCGCCGTAAACCGCTGCGTCAGCTCGTACTGCGCACGCATCGACGCCTCAAAATGATCAACGCCGAACGTCGCGACGAAGAACACGTGCGGGAGATAGATGAACACGTCCATGCCAGTGAGCTCGGCAGCTTGGAGTTTTGGTCCAAGTGAGGCGATCAGGATCTCGACCGCACGCTCGTAGTCCTGCGGCAGATGACGGCCAAGCGCCTGGGCAATCTGCCGCGCACGCGGGGTTAGCTCCAGCTCCTGGTAGCCAACGAGCGCATCAGTCAGAAAAGCATCCTCGTCGAACGTTCTATCGACCTCTTTGATCATGCGGGCGATCCTGGCTGGCACCTCCGGCCCGAAGGAGTTCTTCAACGGCTCAGCCATGATCGTGCTTTGCCACCAGAGCTCGGCTGGGAGTGGCGGCCTCACTGGCAACTGTCGCAGCCCATCGAGCGATGTCACCCTTGCTGATGGCCACGGCGAGCAGCTCCGGAAATTGGTCCGGGGTGCACGCAAAGGCCGGCACGCCAAGCGCCGCCAACGCCGCTGCATGTTCGTGGTCGTACGCCGGCGATCCCGAATCCGACAAGGCAAGCAGGGCGATCACCGTAACCCCGGCCCGCAACAAGTCGGCCACCCGCCGCAGCATCTCCTCGGCGATACCGCCTTCGTAGAGGTCGGATATCAGCACCAGAATCGATTCGGTCGGCCGGGTGATCAGCCGCTGGCAGTACGCCAGCGCCCGATTGATGTCCGTGCCGCCACCCAGCTGGCAACCAAAGAGGACCTCGACCGGATCGGACAACCTGTCAGTCAGATCGGCGATCTCGGTATCGAAGGCCACAACAGAGGTCTTCACCGACCGGACAGTGGCCAGGGTGGCACCAAAAACCGCCGCGTAGACGACCGATTCTGCCATCGATCCGGACTGGTCGATCGCGACTACCACCTCCTTGACGATGGCGTTCGCACCCCGGCCGTGGCCCACCAGTCGCTCTGGCACGATCGTGCGCTGCTCAGGGAGGTAGTGGTCGAGGTTGCGGAGAATCGTCAGGTTCCAGTCGATGTCTCGTGGCCGTGGCCGGCGCGTCCGACTAGCTCGGCTGACCGCTCCGGTGACCGCAGCGCGAGT
Source organism: Propionibacteriaceae bacterium (assembly GCA_035257925.1). Classification (GTDB taxonomy): domain Bacteria; phylum Actinomycetota; class Actinomycetes; order Propionibacteriales; family Propionibacteriaceae; genus Microlunatus. Next base: position 9,117 of record DATEWO010000243.1, read on the forward strand.
CTTGTTCGCAATCCGTCGTTCGATCTCAGCGACAACCTGGGCCACCACGAGTCGCGCCGTGCGCTTGGTGGAGTCCGGCATCACGTGACTCAGACTCACCAGAGAGCTGACCAAATGAACATCCGGCTGGATCGAATCGAGCAGCTCCGGTTCCAGCAACATTGAGGTGAGCTGCAGCCGCTCGATGGCATCCCGCTGCATGACCTGGACCACACTGGTCGGGAAGTAGGACCGGATGTCGCCCAGCCAGCGGGCTACCCGCGGGGCGGATGAGCCAAGGCCGCCGGAGCGTCGCGGCTCCTCAGCGCCGTCCTGCTCGGCCGAGTCGTAGAGTGCGGCGAGAGCACCGTCCATCTTCTGCTCTTCCCGACTGAGGGCGGTATCGAGCTCAGCTGCCGACGCCTCTCCGAGCATCAGCCGCCAGCGCAGCAGCCTGGTCTGGAGTTCCGTGCGCACGGGCTCAGCCATGGGGCCCGTCCAGAATGAGATCGACAGTAACCAGAGCCGGTGCTGCCAACCCGAGGTCAACCTCTTCGGGGGCCTGACGATCACGATTCGTGCCGAGTGCGATTCGTTCTGCAATCGCCCGACGTTCCGCGGCAGCAAAAGTGCCGAAGGTCCGGCGGAGCAGCGGCAACATGTCGACGAACTGCACCTCCGCCAGCTGGCTGACCCATTCGTCCAGCAGACGGCGCAACTCGGCATCGTGAATCAACAGCAGTGCTCCATCGGTGAAGAAGCCATCCACCCATGCCGCCTTGTCTGCGGCCGGAACTCCAGCGGATAGGGCGCGTTCCAGCCTTACCGGAACATCGGTGAGCCGGTCAGCGTCCAACAGCAACCGCACGATGCGACCCAGCAACAGACCATGCACATCGGTTCGATCGATCATCGTGGCCAGCGTGTCGACCCACCGGGAACGCAGCTCGGAGTGCATCGTGTCTGCCGAGCGCTTCGCCGACTCGGTGAGAATGCCGATCGCGGCATTGACGTCATCGATGCGGCGGCGCATCGTGGCGGCGTTCGTCGCATCCAGATTCGCCACCGCCTTCGGCAACCCGGCGCAGATCCGGACCACCAGCACCTCACTCACCTTGCCCAGGGCCCGCGTGTCGGTTTGCCGGACATCGCCGTATCTCTGAGCCCGCGCCAGGGCGGGCAGGGCGTCCATCAGGTGGACCACGTCCGCGTCGAGCGCGGCCTTGTCGCTAAGTGTGGCGAGCAGCCCGTCGAGTGCCCGCGGCAGTTCAGCGAGCAGACAGCGTTCGACAGCTTGCGTCAACTCGACCAAAGAGCCTTCGTCGATGATCTTCTGCACCCGCGCCGTAGCTGCCGACTCCACGGTCGTCCCCCAGATGGACGCCTCGACAATGGCAACTGAGTACTCGGGCTCCCACTTGGACTCCCAGGTCTCTCGGAACGTGCCCTGACTCGCCACGCCGCTCTCAGCCGGCACGATCCATCCGAGGCCAAGCAAGCGCAGCCGATGGAACAGCTGGGATCGGGCTTGATCGATCGACCTTCGCAGGTCCAGATCATGAAACCGGACTGCTGCCTCACGCCTGACCCGCAGTGTGCGGCAGGTACGGACCAGGTCGGCCTCCAGCGGAACAGTGGGCACACCTTCGTTGACCGAGCCGAGTGCTTGCCCCACCACGAGATGATCAGTGACGTAGCGGACTGCCAGTTCGTCACCATCGCACAACACTGCTCGCGTCGCCTCAGTGACCTCGGTCAAACCGGCCAATGGTCGGCCGCGCAGGCTGGCCAATGTCTCTGCCAGTCGGACGGCCTCGATGACGTGGGCGCTGGACACTGGAAGGTCGCGGGTGCGGAGGGCTCGGGCGACCCGGGCTAGCCACCGCACGATCGGCCGGTCTGGCGCTACCCAGAGATGGTGATACCACCCGGGCGAGGTGACGCCGGCGCCGTAACCGGTGACGGAGGCCAGACGCTGATGAGTCCAGGGCACCCAGGTCAAGATGATCTTGCGCCGCGGGATGCCCCGCAGCGTCCGCAGATCGG
>DATEWO010000244.1:0-3696 GCA_035257925.1 Propionibacteriaceae bacterium
ATCCGCTCCGCTCAGCGAGCGTGACGCTCGCCATCCGGCAGCCGGCGATGGTTGATACTGCGGCCTCGGCGATCCGCGAGAGGACGTCATCGAAGCTGTCGGCGTCGTAAAGCTGCTGGGCAATGTCGGCGAACACCATCGCGAGCCGCGTGGGTGAAGCGTCGGCCTGCCGCCGCTTCCTCGCTTCATCACGATCGGCAGCTGCTATCGTCCGTTTCGCCCGCGCCTCGTCTCGGTTCTGTCGCGCCTTCGACCGTTCAGCACGGGCATCGGCCCGCTGTGCAGAGGCTTCAGACTCCTCAGCGGGACCCCCGAGCACCGCGGCGCGGTCGTCCAACTGCCGTTCCCATTTGTCGAGCTCCGCCTCTCGGTCGTCGGCGGTGCGTTCCCTGGTGTCGGCCAACCTGTCCCGCTCATCAGCGACCTCATCTCGCCGGTCAGCAACGAAATCGCGCCTGTCAGCGGCCCACGCGCGCTCCTCGTCGCCTGACCCAGTGGACACCAGACCACCTTTCACCGCACGGCAAGCCCTACCGTTGACAATACTCTTCTTGCCCCCGCCGACCCGCCTTGACTACTGGCCGACCAAGGGCGGGTTCTACGGCTGCCTTTCTTGCCCTGGTCTGGTTGGCTCTTCTGCGGTCAGATTGGTGCTGGAAGCGGATCATCGGTAGGTGTGAGATCAACGGAGGTTCTGATGTCAACCACCCAGGCCCAACCAGACCCGACCGACCCGGTAACCCTGCATCACGTAGCCCTCTACGTCTCCGACCTCGACCGGACTCGCGCTTTCTACTGCAACGTGCTGGGCATGCACGAGATCAGCAGGCCCGCGGATTTCACCTTCCCGGGTGCTTACTTCAAGCGCGGCACCGCCGAAGTGCACGTCGTTGTCGAGACCACTCCCGGCCGCACTGCTGAGCTGCGCACACCCTGGTCTGTAGACGAACTACGAACCGGCTACTGCGTCCATTTTGCGTTAGAGGTCCCGTCGCTGGACACCTACCGCGACATCCTCGCCGCTGCCGGCATCACCCCAGTAGGCGGCCCGCGGATCCGCGCTGACAACGTCGAGCAGATTTACCTCGCCGACCCCGACGGACACATCCTCGAGCTTCTCTGCCGGCTCGACCCGCCGGCCGCCGATCAGCGCCGAGCCGAGCTAGCAGCCAGCGGTGAAGGCGTCCCCGTCGCGCCCGACGCCAGATGCTGACCGCCTAGGCCTAAGCACAAGTCAGTTCTGATCTCGAGCCTCGGCTTACTGGCGACCGGTCCCTCGTCGCTAGGTTCAGCCATTTCAATCAGCAGGCGCTGCACCGCCTGCTGCGTCGCGGGGCACACATCTCCGATCCTAGGTGTGGGGTTTCGATGTTCGCCCGCCCGAGACTCAGCTATGTCTGGGCCTAGCCGCGATCTTCGTTGGCCACGACACGCTGGCGATCGGTGTGTTGCGCGCCATCGCAGATCTAGGCTCACTGCCGATGCCGTGTCCACAGTGGGCTACGACGATAACTGGGACTGAGCATGTGACCCAACAACACCTAGCTATTGGCAGATCGGGGCGAACATCGAGTGAACGCAGTTGATCTTGAATTCATCATCCGGCAACGGCACACTCGTTCGGCGCCGATACTGAGCCGTTCGCTGGGCGCATGAGGCACAGTGGACGCCATGGACATATCCGACCTGCTGACGGTGGTGCTCGTGCTGCTCGGTGTCCTCGCGCTGCTCGGCGTGACCGTTATCGGGTTCGTGATGTGGCGCTATCGCATCCCGCCGCGCGGGCTGATCGCGATGATCGGGGCACTGGTCTACCTGGTGAGCCCGGTCGACGTGTTGCCTGAGGTGATGCTCGGACCGTTCGGCCTCCTCGACGATGCCGGCGCAGTCACCGCCGCTGCGGTTTTTGTCTACAAGCTCGTGACGGTCAGGAGGCGCCTCGAGGATGCAGGCGTGAAAGGCCGGCGGAGGCCAGATCTGCTGGAATGACGCGGTGTTCCGGATCCGCTCGGCGCACTTCGGTCCGACAAGCTCGTCGCCTGGGGCTACATCGTCATCGAGAACTTCCGGCCTGGCGAGCTCAACCGGTTCGGCCTGGACCACGAGACCGTGACCGAGAACACTCCAAGATCATCTACGACTCGACTGCGCCTGTGATCTAGCCTGCGTTCGGCACGCCGCAGTCAACGTATGGCGTTGCGCACGCGGGCGCCCTTGAGGGTCATGAGCAAGTGGACAGCCTGGCCCAGTCAGTGTTCTATTTCGGTGCAGCTCGACCGCTTCCATGCCAAGCCCGCCTGGGACAGGCGCATTGGTCGGCTCCAGGGCTGACGGAAGTGCGTAATCGCACCCACCACATCGACCACTCGGCAAGATCAGCCTCCGTCGCGCCGGCCGCATGCACCACCTTGGCGTCGGCGCCGCCCATAACCCGACCGCAGCTACTGGCGCAACCAACACCAAACCCACCCGGCCGATGGCCAGACCCAAATATGAACGATGACTCGACTCAGATATAGACGATGTCCCGACTCATCACGATGGTGGAGCTAAGGGGCACTCGATCCCCTGACCTTCTCGTTAAATGCCGACGGGCAGGCAATCCTTCGAGCATGCCTGCCCGCCGCAGCCCCTGGTACGCCGCCGGTTAGCAGCAGCGTCAGGATCAGCCCCCGCGGCGATCACCCGATTAGATCGCCGGCTGCCCCAAGTGCCGCAAGCACGAGGGCCATGATCGCTACTGCTCGAGGTCTAATCGCGACCCCTCCTGGCAAACTATCGAGATGAGACTCGTCCGGGTCCCACCGGTCCCTCCGGTCGGGCCCGTGGCAGCGGAGGTTCCTCGATGGCGTCCCGCGCGCGACGCTCCAGCTCCTCATCGAGCAGCTCGGCCAGATGGGTTGTGCTCGTCCGCACTGCCTCCGCTATCGAGGGCACGATCTGCTCCATGATGGCGCGCTCCTTGGGCATCTTGGGCGCCGCTAACCGCTGATGGATGATCGTCCCGCCGGGCGCGGGCTCGAATTCCGTTGTCGTGACAAAGCGGATGAGCCCCATCGGTGTCGGAAGGGTGATCCGGTAGCTGAGATAGTCGTAGGGACGCCAGTCGAGGATCTCCTCGACGACCGCGCTCTTACCGTGCATGCAGTGGTTGGTGGCCCCAACCCCTCGACGGTTGCCCGTCGCGATCACCTCCACCCCGGTCACCCCAAGCTGCCAGGTGATCCGTCGGCCCGGCGTCGTCACGAACTCCCAAGCGACCTGCGGCGGGGCCGAGGTCGGCGTGTCGAGCTGGTAGACCGCCTGGCGCTTGTCCACGATCACGCGGATGCGCGATTCTTCCTCCTGCCATCGCCGGCTGAGGTCGTGGACCCACCCGGATACGGCTCCGATGTGTTCGTAGGCCTCGCTGTAGGCGCGCATACCAAGCGCGGACACGTCAACATCCATCGCGTCGACGCACTGCTGGCTGAACAGCGCGTATGCCTCGATTCCCGTCGATGCGATCACGTCGTTCTTGAGCAGCCGATGGACGAGGATGACATCGGCTCCCAGCAGCTCGTCCTGACCGGCGACGCGTTGGCGCAGGATCGTGCCGTGGTGGACGACGAACTTCAAGTTGAGTTCGGGGATGCGCACGCACGCATTGCACTCACACGACGTCATCTGCCGCACGTCACGGCGGCGACGTCGGAA
>DATEWO010000245.1:0-6737 GCA_035257925.1 Propionibacteriaceae bacterium
TTGCTGAGGTCCAATGGCTCCCGCAATGGCTCCCAGACCCCACCTGCGCCGGGAGCCGATGCTGGATAATCCCGAAAAGAGGCCTTGACTACGCAAAACACTGGCGCACCCGGAGGGATTCGAACCCCCAAGCTTCTGATCCGTAGGTCCATCCGAAGGGTTTGCGATAGTCCACGGTGTTCCTGTCAGGCGGGTGATCGTGCGTGATGGTCTTGGTGGACGGAGTGATCGTCGCTCGGGTTGCTGTCAATGCGGTTTGTATAGCCCGTCATCCGGTGAGAGGACGCAGCGTCCCTCCGAGGGCTACAGGCCGAAATTGTGACGCTGTGGGGGGTTGCGGCAAACGGCGGCGGGAGCCTTTGCGGCGTCAGATGCGGCCGGTCTCGTGGGCCCACATGGCGACCTCGACGCGGTTTCGGGCGCCGAGCTTTCGCATGAGGCTGGCGAGGTGGGCTTTGACGGTGCTTGGGGTGATGTAGAGCTCGCTGGCGATCTCATCGTTGGTGCGGCCTTGGGCTACAGGCAGGAGGACTTCCTCCTCGCGGGCGGTGAGCGGTTCTATCGGCTGCCTCGGTGGTGAGGTCTGTGCGTGGGCGAACGCTGCGAGCAGTCGGACAGTCACGCTGGGTGCGATCAGTGCGTCTCCGTCGGCGGCGGCGTGGATGGCCTGGGTCAGCAGGGCGGGTCCGGCGTCTTTGAGCAGGAACCCGCGGGCGCCGGCTTTGAGCGCCCCGTGGACATACTCGTCGAGGTCGAAGGTGGTGATGACCACGATCGGCAGGGGGTCGGTGACGTCGGGGCCGGCGAGGCGTCGGGTGGCTTCGATGCCGTCCATCAGCGGCATTCGGATGTCGAACAGGCCGACGTCGGGGCGCAGCTGGAGCGCCAGGCGGACTGCCTCGCGCCCGTCGGCGGCTGCGCCGACCACTTCGATGTCGGGTTGGGCGTCGAGCAGCATCGTCAGCCCGGTGCGCACGATGGGCTGGTCGTCGGCGATGAGGACCCTGATGTTCATCGTGGCGTCCCGGTTCGGGGCAGGACCGCCTCTACCCGCCAGCCCCGCTCGGCGGCGGGGCCTGCGTGGAAGGTGCCGCCGAGCAGTGAGGCGCGTTCCTGCATGCCCACCAGGCCGTAGCCTGCTGGGGCGCGGCCGCCAGCGGCGGAGCCGTCGTCGTCGATGGTCAGCCGTACCTGGTCGGCGTCGCCTGTGACGGCGACGGTGACCTGGGTCGCGTGGCGGGCGTGCCGTCGAGCGTTGGTGATGGACTCCTGGGCCAGGCGGTAGATCGCGGCCCCGACCGCCGGGCTGAGGTCGTCGAACTCGCCGGAGAGCGTCACCTCGACGCAGGGACGCGTCTGGCCATCGGTGGCGAGCTGCTCGACCTCGGCCACGCCGGGCTGCGGCGCGAACTCGGTGTTCTGTGTGGCGCGGAGCACGCCGACGATGGCGCGCAGCTCGGTGAGGGTGCGGGTCGCTGCGTCCTCGATGATGGCCAGGACCTCGACGGCACGCTCGGGGTGGGAGGCCGCGATGGCACGTCCTGCTTGGGCCTGGATGGCGATGCCCGAGACGTGGTGGGCGACGGTGTCGTGGAGTTCACGAGCGAGCTGTTCGCGTTCGCGGGCCTTGGCTTGGTCGATGTCGCGGATGCGGATCTTCGCGCGATAGCGGATCGCGGCGCCGAGTGCGGCGGCGAACAGGAAGACCGCGTACCCTGCGACCGTCTTCCACAGGCTCATGGGGTCGGCGATGGAGGTGATGGGCAGCCAGAGCAAGATGACGCCGAGGCCGCTTGCGGCTTCCCGACCGGAGCCCCACCGGAACAGGGCGTAGGCCAGGATCAGCGACGCGGACATGCTGTTCAGCAGGGCGCCTTGCGACCCGGTGAGGATTCTGACGATGTCGAGGATCGTCAACGTGCCGAAGGAGACCGCAACCGCGACGAGCGGGTGCGTGCGTCGCCACAGCAGGGGGCCGAGGACCGCGAGCACATAGAGCAGCAGCAGCGGGCGTGGCGCCAGGCCAGTCCAGATCCGGCCCGGGCGTGGCGCCAGGTCCTGGCGAAGCACCACTTCCACCACGGACCAACAGATCAGTACTGCGACCAGGGCCCAGTCCCGCGGCCCCCGGTCCGGGGCATTCGTGGGTCGAGGTTCGGCCCACAGCGAGCGGAGTGCGTCGGTGGCCATCTGACCAGCCTAGGCAGCCCGCGTGCTCGGTGTATTGGCCGAAAGTACAAGAGCTCGGCTGTGCCAACGGCCAGGTCGAATCAGGCTCCGGGGCTGATGTGCCCGCCGCCGGGCTCAGCGATCGTGGAACTACCGATCCTCACCACAACAACGGAGCCCATGATGAGAACACGTCAACCCACCACCACACTGGAAGACCAGCCGATCCCGGTGAGAGCCAAGCTCGCCGCAGCGTGGACAAGCTTCATGTTCCTGTGCGTCTACGTGGACATTATCGCCTTCTTCAAGCCCGGCACCATCGATGAGATCCTCGTCGGCAAAATCTGGGAGTTCGACGTCAGCCAGACGTTGTTGACCGTCTTCCTCGCGCTCATGGCGATCCCGATCTTCATGGTCGTGCTGTCGATGACGCTGCCCGCCCGGGCGAACCGCATCACGAACCTCATCGTGGCCTCGGTACAGGTCCCCCAAGCGGCATTCAACGCGGTGGGCGAGTCCTGGACGTACTTCTACGGCCTTGGCCTCGCACTGGAAGTGATCGTTCTCGCCCTCATCCTGCGGTACGCCTGGACCTGGCCCCGCACCTCATCACCGGCGACCCTGGCAGCCAGCCTCAACATCGAGCCACTCCGCACACCGCAGCAGGCGTGACTGCCCGCCCCGCGCCCGACCATCCCTCGCTCGCCCCACCCGCGGGCACGGTCACCTGCCTCAGCGTTCGCTGCTGAGCACTCCGTCCCACCCCATCCCCCAGAACGGTCCCGGTCATGATCGAGGCACACGAGCTCACCAAGCGCTACGGCGACACCACCGCCGTGCACTCCCTCAGCTTCACGATCGCGCCCGGCACCGTCACCGGGTTCCTCGGCCCGAACGGCGCCGGCAAGTCCACGACCATGCGCATGATCATGGGACTGGACCGGCCGACGTCGGGCACCGTCACCGTCAACAGCAAGCCCTACCGGCAGCACCGTGCCCCGCTACGCGAGGTCGGCGCCCTGCTGGAGGCAAGCGCCGTGCACCCCGACCGCAGCGCCCGCTCACACCTGCGCTCCATGGCCGCCACCCACAACATCAAGGCCTCCCGGGTCAGCGAGGTCATCGAGATGACCGGCCTGGCCGGGGTCGCGACCAAGCGCGTCGCAGGGTTCTCCCTCGGCATGGGCCAGCGCCTGGGCATCGCCGCCGCCCTCCTAGGCGACCCCAGGACGCTCATCCTCGACGAGCCGGTCAACGGGCTCGACCCCGAGGGCGTGCAGTGGGTCCGTCAGCTCGTGCGCGGTCTGGCCGCCGAAGGACGGACCGTGTTCCGCGCTCATGAGGTCACCTCCCGCCTACAGGTGCAGGCGCTTCGCGAGTTCGTGGCGTACGTCCGGGCCTCGGGCGAGCTGCATCAGGACCAGGGTGATGAGGCTGAGTGCGCCGCAGGTGGCTGACGGCACCGGGTTATTCACCCAGCCGAGCGCAAGGAACACGATAGGTGCCAGGCCTAGCAGAACCGTCAATCCGCTGTAGAGGATGTGTTCTCCCACCTCGATGCGCATCACGCGGACGGTGATCAGCAGGGCGACGATGGAGCAGGCGCTGACGATGGGCACCGCGTAAGTCAGTGACCAACCACGCCAGCCGGTGAGGTAGTCCCAGTAGACGCAGACCAGGTCGACCAGGACGACGAGGTACACGGTCCCTTTGGCGACATTGCGGCGTTTGCGTACGGCCATCAACACCACCAGCCACATGGTGATCAACCCCAGCCACACCGAGCGAAGGGCCCCGATGCCCTCGAGTCCTCGGCTGAGCAGCAGCTGCACCACGAAGGACGCCAGGATCACCGCGATCGAGGCGAGGAACAGCACCCGCAACACCCGCCGTCGGGAGAATCTGAGGGGCACCGCCGGTAACGGACTCGCCGTCGCCTGACCTGCGACCGGGGCCGTGCACAGTGGGCAACGGCTCCAGCTGCCCTCGATGTCGACGGCGCACTCGGTGCAGCGCCTCATGGTTCCCGCTCCGCGAGCTCGGTCTCGGTCACCCGTACGGCGGCGACCGTCACCTCGACCCCGCTGACGCTGAGCAGTCGGGCGAATTCCCGGATGTGGTCGGTCTCGGTGAACGGCGAGGTGAAGCTGAGCGTGAGCAGATCGGCGTGGGACGCGACGCTGACCTGCGGCCTGGCCGCGGAGACGTGGAACAGCATTCGCCCGACGTGCGAATCGGCCGGCTCGGGCAGGCTCAGCCGGCCGAGGTTCGAGACCGCGATGGTGAGACTGCGGTTGCTGCCGTGGTTGACCAGCTTCAAGATCACGTCCTTGAGCGGCCGAGGCACGATCCTCAGCACCGGCATCCGCTCGAACCGGAGGAACCTCCGCAGCTTCTCCTCCAGTGCTTCCGGCGTGGACTTCGGGCGGAACTGGCTCTCGAGCTGCCGGCAGATCGAGCCGAGGTCGTCGGCACCGGCGCCGTAGGTGTGTTCCACCCGGGTGGTCGCGAAGAAGTTCCGCGGGGACGTCGAGGGGAAGAACTGACGCAGGTTCACCGGCACCGATGCCGCCACGGTGCGGGTCCTGGTCAGGCCACCCGAGGATCGGCGGACGGACTCGAAGAACACGGCGGTCAGATACATCGTGAGCGCGACACCCTCGGCGCGTGCGAGGGCGAGTACTTCCGCGGTGGGCATGGTGAGCTCGACGACGCGCGTTCGGTTGTCCGGGGTGCGGGTCCCCCTGATCCGGTGCACCTTCGTCTGCTGCGCGCGGCGTGACCGGCCCGGCTCCCGAGGAGCGTCGGGCGACGACCGTACAGCCAGCTCGACGGTGGGCACCGCCGGTGCGGCGGCGCGGCCGAAGGCGGATTCGGAGGCAGGTAGGCGGGGTCGACGGCGCCGCCGGAAGTAGTGCGCGAAACTGTCACCGGTCAGCTCACGCGCCTGCTCGGCTGCGTCATCGCCGGCCTGGTCGCCCGGCTCGCGTCGGCCGGGAGGGGTCCGTGGATCAAAGATCCCACCGGCGTCCTGGAGCGGATGATCCGACTCGGGATGCCGCAGCCCGACGTACGCGGTGACCAGGTCAGACAGGAACCAGGACGCACCGGTGCCGTCGGACAGCGCGTGGAACACTTCGAGCGAGATCCGCCGGCGATGGTGCATCACCCGAAACAGCAGGGAGCGCCGGTCTGCTTGGTAGATGGGGGCGCAGGTGGGCAGCTCCTCCGCGGTGACGAGTGGACGCAGGTCGCTGTCCTGCAGGTAGTACCAGAACACACCGCTGCGCAGCACCGCGTGGTAGAGCCGATACCGGTCATAGGTCGCATCCAAGGCCTCCTGCAACAGCTGGGGGTCCACCTCGTGGTCCATCTCGGCGCTGATCCGGAACACCTTGGGATCGGCGTCGCTCCGTGCGGCGAGGAAGATGTTGGAGGCGTTGTCGAGCCGCACCCAGGCCCGGCGGGTCACGTGGACCCGTCAGGCTCAGGGTGTTCCCCGGCGCCGGAGCTGTCGTAGTCGAGTGCGCCGGCCACCTCGTCGGCGTGTCGCGCAGCGGGGAATCGCGATCGGACGATCTGCCGGCTCCCTCCGCGATCTACCCGCTGCACCATGGGCTGGGGACGCTCAACCGCGACCTGCTGGCTCCCATCGTCAGACCTGGCCTGCCCCTGCCGTATCACGTACCGTGGCGCCGGCGACGCAGGAACGAGACGCCGGACACGCCGGACCATCCCATAGTCTTCAGCCATCACCGGCCGAGGCGCGGCGAGCAAGCTCAGCGCCGCCCGCGTCAGCCGGTTCACGGTCGAGCGACGACGTCGGGAGCAACTCCCATGCGCCCAACCTATCCTTGGCCCAGCCGGAGCCAGGTTGGGTAAGCGGACTGCAACGCGTCACGACGGGATCGGGACCTCCCCGCGACACCGCTGCTCACGGCGGTATTGGGGCATTGGGCGCTCCGGTGACCTCGGGCGCAGTGTCGTTTCTCCTGTCGACGGCCCGGTCGGGGTCAGGCTGCTCTCGGAGGACTTTGGACGGATGCTGAGCCTTCCGGCGATCGGTCCGCCACTCAACCCGGGTTCGGGACGAAAAGGTCGCCGGTTCAAATCCTGTCAGCCCGACCACAAGACGCCTAACCAGAGGCGCAATGGCACAGTTGCGGTTCCTTCCACCCGGCGGGTCGCAGCTCCACCTTGGCGAAGGAGCGGAACGATAACACTCTCGAGCTACCGGGAGACGCTGCGTCTGCACATCATTCCGACCCTCGGCCGCACGAACCTTCGCGCGCTGACTCCCACCCACGTGCGAACGCTGCTTGCCAACAAAGCTGCCGATGGACTGGGCGCGCGCTCGATCCAGATCATCCACAGCACCCTGCGCACAATGCTCAACGAGGCCATGCGCGAGGAGTTGATCGAACGGAATGTGGCGACAGTGGTACGGCCTCCAGTGATCGAGCGCGTTGAGGTACAACCGTGGTCGACTGAGGAGGCGAGCCGCTTCCTGACCGCAAGCGCCGATCATCGCCTGCATGCGCTGTTCGCGGTCGGTGTGGCTCTGGGCC
>DATEWO010000246.1:0-3768 GCA_035257925.1 Propionibacteriaceae bacterium
GCTCGGCTGCGACTTCTTCGCTACGACGCGCGCGGCAGCCCCGTCCTGCGGATCAAGAACGCGACACCGAAGCTGCGTCATTATCGGCTGGGGCCGTCTCCGGGGCGACTTCGTAGCCGCACTTCTTGACACGCAGGTCCAACACAGCGCATCTGTCGGAGAGCGGGCACGAACGACAACCAGATCGTCACGGAATGTGTCGCCTTCGACCACTTTCCGAGAGGAAGGCTCCTTCAGGCGGGCGTGATGTTCTCGTTGTTGCGGAAGAGGTTGGTTGGGTCGTAGGTGGCCTTGATCCGCCGCAGGCGTGCCAGAGTTTCGCCCGGATACGCGGCCTCGATCCGGTCGCCATCGTGCGGGCCGAAGAAGTTGATGTAGGCGGCGTCATCACCCTGGTACAGCGCTGTGGCCAGCGCTTCGGTCCACTGCCGAGCCGCCAACTCCTCGTCTTCCAGAGGTCGCGCGACGATCACCATGATCGGGGACGTGCGGTGGGCGTACGCCGTCGCGTCAGGTGCGACGCGGCTGATCGCACCGCCCAATACCCGGAACTGCACGAATGGCAGCCAGGAGTCCGAGCGATTGAGGCCCTCCAGAATCGTTGCTCCAACCAAGTCATCGATGTGATCAAGGAACATGCTGCGCATGGCCATCGGGTGCCCTCTGAAGGGTGTTTCCTCGTCCATCAGCACGGCGTACGGCATCGGCTGCACCATGTCCAGCACCGGTGTCGCGATCTCCCGCAGCGGCCGTAGCGCCTCCTCGGCCTGCCCGGAGTCACCCGCGTAACAGACCACGGCCATGATCACAATCTGGCCATGCACCTCTGCAGGGATGAACGGCATTGGCGGAGCGGGCAGCACGGTGGGAATGACGGTCAACGCGTCGTCTGCCTGGGCGCAGGCCTGGGCGAGCCCGGCGATGGTCGCCGGTGTCGCCGGCAGTATCAGCGGACCGCCGTACACCTGCCGAACCCCAGCGAGCCGGTACCGGAACTTGGTGACGACGCCGAAGTTGCCGCCACCACCCCGAATCGCCCAAAACAGCTCCGGCTCATGCTCATGATCAATCGTGTGCACTCGACCGTCGGCGGTGACGATCTCCGCGGCGAGGACGTTGTCGATCGTCATCCCATGCAGTCGGCTCAGGAAGCCAATCCCGCCGCCCAGCGTCAGACCGCCGATGCCAACGCTCCCGATGTCGCCGAACCCAACCGCGAGGCCATGCGGCTCGAGCGCCCAGGCCACCTCTCGGGCTGTGAGGCCGGTCTCCGCCCAGGCCGTCTGCCCCACGAAATCAATATCGAGATTGTTCAGCGAGCGGAGGTCGATAAGCAAACCGTCGCCAGTGCTGTGAGCTGCGGCGTGGTGAGCTCCGCTGCGGACGAACAGCGGGAGACCCGTACGCCGTGCCGCATCGACCGCTGTTGCTATGTCATCGGCCTGCTTGGGTCGTACTACCGCCACCGGCTTGCCGATCCTGACCGGAAAGTACGGGGTGCGTGCCTCGTCGTACTCAGCATTATCCGCGGTCAGCACCTGGCCATTCACTTCTGAGCGCAAGGCTTCAACAAGATCGTCTTGATCTTGGATTCTTGTCAAGATGTCGCGATTCTTAGGGAGACTCGCCTGCTGCACCATTGGTCCTCCTCGGTGGTATGTGATCTTGGGACAGGAGAGCGATCGCATATCTCCATGCGCCGTCGGTTCCGCGGCGAACGACGTTGGCACCGCACTCGGTCATGATCAGCGCCGTATTCCCCGCCTGAACTATCCGGCGCGGCTCGGCGAGATAGGTGCAGTTGCGCTGCGACATCTCCGTCACCAAATGCGCGATCTCCGGTCCACCCCGCGCTTCCCAAGTACCGTCCGCGACGAACACGGCACCGTCCTCGAACAGCTCGGTAATCGCTTCGCCGCTGCGGAGCACAAACGCGTCCTCGAGGAGCGTCTCCAGGTCCTCTGGCGTCCGCGCTCCTACCGCCATAGCGGCGAAGCTAGTTGTCGGTAGGTCGGGTAGCTATTCCAGAAAAGTGGTATTTCCGCGGACCATTGAGCAGGCATAGCATCCGATCGTGGGCTCGTATGCGAGCGAGCGCGCTGCTAAACGGATCGCGGAGCTACGCGGTCGAGGGCTCGATCTCGTGTCGTTCTGGTGCGAGGCCCGCGATGCGATCGCGAGCGCCGTGCCGTACTTCATGACGCCCTGCTGGTTCACCCTCGATCCAACATCGCTGCTCGTCACCAGTCACCACGACCATGGCTATCTCGGTGAGTTCCCTGCTGAATGGCTCGCGTGGGAGTACTACGAGGATGACTTCGACCTCCATAGCCTGGCCGACATTGCTCGCTCGAAGGCGGGGATCTCGACACTGCACGAGGTGACCGGTGGCGATCCGAGTCGCAGCCGTGCCTGGCGTGAGTATGTGCAACCATACGGCGCCGAGCAGCAGCTGGGACTGGCCTTACGGACGCCAGCCGGAGAGGCATGGGGCGTGCTCACCCTCTACCGTGAGCCGGGACAACCAACATTCAGTCGTGAGGAGCGGCAGCTATTGCTCGCCATTGCGCCCCACCTCGCCGAAGGCGCGCGGCGTGGGCTTTTGGTCGGCGAGGCCTCCGAGCCCGAGCGACCTGACGCTCCCGGGCTCGTGGTGCTAGGCGCCGACTGGAGCGTCGAGTCGCTGACCCCGGGCGTCGAGCGTTGGCTCAGCGAACTGCCCAGCGGTGATTGGCAGGCTCGGGGCAAACTGCCGCCAGCTGTGCTAGCAGTCGCAGGCCGCGCCCTGCGGAGCGCCGACAGCATGGATGATCCTGGCGAGGTTGCGGTGGCACGAGTCCTCTCAAATCAGGGACGGTGGATTCTGCTCCACGGAGCTTCGCTTGTGGCTAACGGAGCGCGACGCACAGCCGTGATTATCGAGCCGGCCCATCCAGCACGGATTTCACCCCTACTCATGTCGGCGTACGGGTTGTCTGAGCGCGAGCAGGAGGTGACGAGGTTGGTCCTTCGTGGCGACTCCACGGCGCAGATCGCAGACGAGTTGTTCGTCTCCGCCCATACCGTGCAACAGCACCTGAAGCGAGTGTTTGAAAAGACCGGAGTGCGCAGCCGGCGCGACCTTGTCGGCAAGGTGTTCTTCGCTCACTACGAACCACGGTTCCGCGACAACGAACGTCGCGCGATCAATGGGCAGCCATTGCGTGGCGGCCCGATCGAAAAGGCAGCAGCTCACTAAGATGCTCAAGGAGTTTCCAGCATCGTGCGCAAGCTCGGGACACCTGGCTCGCGGGCGCTGGAACGATTGAGACTCCGGCCATGCTGCAAACTCGTGCGCCCTGTGAAGCTTCAGATGTTGCCAACGATGAAAATCGGCCTGATGGCGCAGAGCTTGCAGGGGCTTGTGGAGCTTCCAAGTCATAGGCTCGTCATGGAACCACGCTTGGGCCATTAACGGGCCATTAAGCACGGCCAGTGTCGGTGATCCAGGGACAGTCATAAGCGCACGCGGGTGACTTGGTGTACGCCTGCAGGCGCCGTGGATCGCGACCTTCCAAGCGGGTCATGCGAGTTCGATTCTCGTACCGGCTCCAGAGCATCGCTCCTTGTCACAGCGGCATTGACGGACCTAGCATGCGGGCGGAATCGAAAGCCTGACGATTGTTCAGGCTGGTCATGTTGAGGGCCGCACGGCATGTCAGCCCCAGGTAATTCCCCACGTCAGCGCCGCTCTTCTCGGCCGGTCGACCCACTTCGGCGGTGAGCACC
>DATEWO010000247.1:0-7009 GCA_035257925.1 Propionibacteriaceae bacterium
CAGCGGGCAACCCAGCGAACATCGCTGCGAGCGAAGCTCGCAAATCAAACAGAGCGCGATGTGCGAGCAGCAAGCCCATCAAACGACGTCGCGGCGCCGGAAGACCAGTAATGAGCCCATGACGACAAGGGCGAGCAGCAGCGCCCAATAGACCAAGCCGTGGGTGAAGCTGACGCCGCGCTCGACCAGCTCAGTGATGACCCCGTCAGGCGTCACCTTCTTCACCGGCACGGCGTAGGTGTAACCCCGATCAACGATTGCTGCAAGATTGCCCTCGGGCGTCCACGGTGTAATGCGCTGTGCCCACTCTTGGGAGCTGAGGGCACCGCTTCTCACGAACCAGACAAGGAGGGTCGCGAGCAAGATCCCAATGGCACCAGCCGTGTGCCGAGTCACCAGACCGAGGCAGAAGCCGAGGACCGCTAGCGCTATGACAGGCAGGACGCTGCGCATTCCGATTCCGGCTAGTTCGGGAACGGACTCGATATGAGAGTCATACAGGTTCGCAAGCGCGAGGGCGGCGGCTAGGACGAGCGCTGCCCCAAGTGTGCCGAGCAGGGTGCCAAAACCGGCCACAGTCAGCAATTTCGACCAGAAGACATGGCCTCGCCGCGGAACGAATGTCAGCCAGTTCGTCATCGAGCCGGAGCTGTATTCGGCGCCGATGAAGCTGGCGGCGACCGTGAAAGTCACCAGTGCGACGAGGAGGGTCGATAACTTGAGTGCCGTGCTGACTGTTTCCTTGAATGGAGTTGGGTCACCGGTGAACTCGGCCAGCGTGGGCTCGGGAATGACGCACTCGGCAGCCGGCGCGCCCGTGTCCCGGCACTCCTGCTCCCACTGCTCGTGGCTGGCAACCCAATCCTGGTGAACTTGCTGATACGTCCGCTCTGCTGCTGCGAGCTCCTCACCTGTCGGGGGTGAAAGGACATCGTTGACCACCAGCTGATACCCGGCGAGCCCAAGCAGCACCGCGACCATCGCGATGCCGGTGAGCCGCCGGCTCAGCAGCCTGGTGGCCTCGGCCCAGATCAGCCGGGTCACGGCCGCCCGCCCCAATCGGGGAGCTCTGGCTGACGACGCCGCTCCCGCCGGTGCTGCTGCTGTTCTGGCCGATGCTGGCGCTGTTGAGGTGAACGGCGCGCCGGTTGCCGTCGGCGCTCCTGACCAGCCGTCAGATGCTGTCCGGCAGTCAGACCCAAGAACACCGACTCGAGGTCGGGCTGGATGGGAGTCAGCTCAGAGACGTAGAGGCCTTGATCCGCCAGCAATCGCGTGATGACTGCAAGGTCGAGCTGGTGATCGACCAGGCTGACCTTGAGGACCCGGTTGGGTAGTGGCTCGATGGTAAAGCCCGCCGTAGTGAGTACTTCGGCGGCCCGCAGATGGTCTGATACTCCAACCCGCGCCGCTACCTGACCGTCGTAGGCCAGGATCTGATTGACGTCTCCCTCGGCCAGCAGCCGGCCACGGCCGATGATCGTCACCGTATCGGCGATTTGCTGTACCTCACTGAGAATGTGGCTGGAGACGAGCACCGTCTTTCCTCTCCGAGCCAACCTTCGCATCATGTCGCGGATCTGGTGAATGCCGGCAGGGTCGAGACCATTGGTCGGTTCGTCGAAGATCAATAGGTCAGGATCCTTGAGCAACGTTGCGGCGATCGCGAGGCGCTGTTTCATGCCAAGTGAGTAGTTGCGGTACTTGTCGCGACCCGCCAACCCAACTTCGTCGAGCACCGCGGCAACTCTTCGGTGTGGTACGCCGATGGCCTTGGCCAGCAACTTCAGGTTCTTCTGCCCAGAAAACGCCGGGAAGAACCTGGGCTGCTCGACGATGGCACCTACCCGGCCGATCACTTCATTAATGGCAAGCGGTACCTCGTGATCAAAGATTCGGATGTGGCCGGCGTCTGCGGCGATGAGCCCGAGAAGCATTCGGATCGTGGTCGTTTTGCCCGAGCCGTTGGGACCGAGGAAGCCGTGGATGCCGCCGACTGGCACCCGTAAGTCCAGCCCGTCGACCGCGGCTTGCTTGCCGGTCCGGGTGCGGTACACCTTGCGCAGGCTGTACGCCTCGACGGCATAGTCGACGATGGGCGGCGCTACGACGGCACGCCGGCGAGCCCCGACGGCCGACCTGAGCTCCTCAGGCGGCGCCAACTGCAACCCCGCGCGGGGTGGTATCCGGTGCCGAACCGATATCCGGCGACTGGACGTAGTCCTCAAAGGCCAGGTAGCGCCGCAGGTGTGGTCGGACCGCCTGCGCGACTTCGATCAGTGCGAGGGGCCGGCCCAGCTCGGCGGCCATGGAGGTCACGCCTACGTCGGTCAATCCACACGGGATGATCCGGTCGAACCAGCGAAGATCGGGATCGACATTGAGCGCAAACCCATGCATCGTCGTGCCGGCTGCGACGCGCACCCCGATCGCGGCGATCTTGCGTTCGATCCGCTGGTTGTCTGCTGCCAACCAGACACCAGAGCGCCCTCGGATCCGACCGGTGCGGAGGCCGTATTCAGCGAGCACCGCGATCAAGGCCTCTTCAAGTCGTCGTACGTAGTCAACGACGAGGACGGATTCGGGCAGCCGGACAATCGGGTAGCCGACAAGCTGACCCGGCCCGTGCCAGGTGATCTTGCCTCCTCGATCGACGTCGATCACCGGCGTGCCATCGAGGGGGCGTTCCTGCGGCTCAGTGCGCTTGCCCGCTGTGTAGACGCTGGCGTGCTCCAGGAGCAGGACGGTGTCTGGTCTGGACCCTCTGGACACTTCGGCGTGGATGGCGCGCTGCAGGTCCCACGTCGCCTGGTAGTCGACGTGCTCACTACCCAGCCCAAGATCGAGGAAGGCCAGTGTCATGGCGCTGAGTCTAATGTCGGGTGCATGGCCAACAACGCACCGGAGGTCCTCTGGACGCCGCAGCCGGCGACTGCCCGGGCCAGCTCGCTCGCGGGGTTCGCGCGATTCGCCCGGGATCGGCGCGGCGTCGCCGTCGACGAGCTCGACTACGCGTCGCTGCACGCCTGGTCGGTACGCGACCTGGATGCGTTCTGGTCCGCTGCGGCGGAGTTCCTTGGCGTCCGCTTCCACAGTCCCCCGATGGCGGCGTTGGCCTCAGCGGCGATGCCAGGAGCCGACTGGTTTTCAGGCTCCACGCTCAACTATGCCGAACATGCGCTGGCTGACGGCTCAGGCCGCCGCAACGACGACCTTGCCTTGGTGTTCGCCCGCGAGGACGGGTTGGAACGGCTGCTCAGCTACGGCGAGCTGCGAGACCTGGTCGGAAGGGTACGGGCCGGGCTGCTTCGGCTCGGCGTTGGCCGCGGCGACCGAGTCGTCGCCGTATTGCCCAACTGCATTGAGGCGGTGGCGGCCTTCCTGGCCGTAGCCAGCCTGGGGGCGACATGGTCATCGTGCTCACCGGACTTCGGGACGCGGGCCGTGCGTGATCGGTTCGCTCAACTGGAACCGTCGGTCCTGCTCACCGTCGACGGGTACCGCTATGGCGGGAAGGAGTTCGACATACGGGAGCGCGTCCGGACACTGCGGCAGCAGATGCCGAGCTTGAGAGCGACGGTGTTGGTGCCCTACCTTGACGCTGCCGCCCGGCTGGATGGTGCATCGAGCTGGGCGGAGCTGACAACCGAGCCCGGTCCACTCGAATACGACGCTGTGCCGTTCGACCATCCGCTCTGGGTCTTGTATTCCTCGGGTACGACGGGGCTCCCCAAGGGGATCGTGCACGGGCACGGCGGAATCGTCGTCGAGCACTTGAAGACGAACCGACTCCATCACGACCTCGGCCCTGGCGAGCGGTTCTTCTGGTTCACTACCACTGGCTGGATGATGTGGAACCTACTCGTCTCCGGTTTGCTCACTGGTTCGACAGTCGTTCTGTACGACGGCCACCCGGGCCACCCCGACCTCAAGACATTGTGGAAGGTCGCAGAAAAGCACAGCGTCACCTATCTCGGCGTCTCGGCGCCATATATCCACGCCTGTCTCAAGGCTGGCATTCGTCCGGTCGACGAGTTCGACCTGTCGATGGTTCGGGCGCTGGGCTCAACCGGCGCGCCGTTGTCGCCCGAGGGTTTCCGTTGGATCGCCGACGCCGTCGGCACCCACATCCAGATCTGCTCGATGTCCGGCGGAACTGACCTGTGCACGGCGTTCCTGGAGTCGGCGCCGACTGTGCCGGTGTGGATCGGGGAACTGTCGTGTGCAGCGCTGGGCGCCTCAGTTGCCGCGTACGACGCTGACGGGGTGGAGGTTGTCGACGAGGTCGGCGAGTTGGTGGTGACCAAGCCGATGCCATCCATGCCGGTTTCCTTCTGGAACGACCCCGATGGCTCGCGGCTGCGGGCCGCCTACTTCGACGACTACCCCGGGGTGTGGCGGCACGGCGACTGGGTGCGCCGAACGCCCCGAGGCTCGTACGTCATTTACGGACGAAGTGACTCGACACTCAACCGGGGCGGCGTCCGGATGGGAACGGCGGACTTCTACGCGGTAGTCGAAAGCCACGAGCAGGTCCTCGACTCACTCGTCATCGATACCACTGAGCTCGGCGCCCCGACTGACGGTGAGCTGTTGTGTTTCCTTGTGCTGGCAGCCGACGCCACGTTGGCCGAGGTGGCGCCGCAGCTGAAGCAAGCGCTGCGTACCGAGCTTTCGCCACGTCACGTGCCCGACCGGTTCCTCGTGGTGCAGGCCATACCACGCACCCTCAACGGCAAAAAGTGTGAGGTGCCGGTGAAGCGCATTCTCGCGGGCGCCGACCCGGACCAGGCGGTGAGCCGTGATGCGCTGCAGAACCCGGAATCGCTTGGCATCTTGATCGAGGCAGCTCGCCGCTGATCCCTCGCCGCCAGCTTGTGGGGTTCTTGGCGGTCTATGCTGCGAGCGTCGGGAAATCGCGCGCGCCGTGCTGAGGAAGAGTGAGCGGAGGCGTCCTTCCTCTGCGAGTGACGACGAAGTAGGCGGATCGCACGCGCGATTGCGCGAGCAGCTCAAAATATTAGGATCATCCCGACGAGCTCCGCGACGACCGCGCACCGGTGGCGTGGAGCGGCGGGGTAGGACCACCCGCACCATCGGCCATCGCCTCCATGACCTCGCGCAGCGCGTCGGTACCGGAATATTGCGGCTGCCAGCCCAGCTCAGCGCGAATACGGCTGGCGTCTAGGGTCGGCAGCGACAGGAATAGCCTGAGCAGTGACTCATCCGACGGGATGAGTCGCAGCCGCCAGGCGCCTGCCATCGCGGCGGAGAAGGCCTGCTTCGGCACCTTAACGGCCCGTGCTTCCAGGAGTTTGCCGAGTGCTTCCCCGTCGATGACAGGATCTGCAGCGACGTTGTAAGCACCGCGGGCATCACTCAGCAGCGCCAGCCGGTAGGCCTCGCCAGCGTCGTCGCCGTGAAGTGCCTGGAACCGTAGACCAGGAGGGAGCGGGACTATCGGCAGGCGGCCTGGACGCAGCAATGCCCGTGGCACCAGCGGCCCGGCGAAGATCCGACGCTGTTCGCTGGCCGAAGATCGCTTGAAGACAAAGCTGGTACGCATCCGCACCACCCGAATCTGGGGGTAACGCAACTCATAGGCGTCGAGATAGCGCTCCAGGTAGGCCTTCTCCCGGCCGTAGGCCGCTGTTGGCATGCTGTGCGTCGGCCAGCTTTCGTCGACGTGCCGACCGGATCCTGCCGAATAAGCAGCCAGTGACGAGGCATAGACGACAGTTGCAACCCCCGCATCGGCCGCTGCCTGCAGAGCGTTGATGCTGCCGAGCACGTTGATGTCCCAGGTCGTCAACGGCCGGTGCGTCGGCTGGAAAGCCCACGCCAGAAGTACGACGGCATCAGCTCCCTGGAGATGTTGCGTGAGGTCTGGGGACCGGACGTCCGCCGCTTCGAATCGGGTCTTCGCCGGCTGCCACGACGACGGAGTCCGCCGGGCCACCCCAACGATCTCAGTAACTGCGGGATCTGCAGCGAGCGCCTCCACAACACTCGTCCCGACGTTTCCAGTTGCACCGACGACGACGACCTTCATGAGCTTCCTCTCTGTGTTTTTTGGGCTCGGCTCGCGCACGGCGCGGCGAAGCTGGTGCCGTCGTCGCTCTTCACGCAAGGCATTCGCCATGCGCTGGAGCTTCTAGGACCGTGGGCCTTGCGCTCATCTCTCCTCCGACCACCAGCACGCGCCTCCGACGCTCGCCTAGCGGTTCTTGGGTCAATCCGCTATCAGAGCCCGAACTCAGCTCCGAAGTCGCCTTCCTCCAGACGCGCTTTGAGAGTGCTGAGGAACCGGGCCGCCTCGGCGCCGTCGACCAGCCGGTGGTCATAAGACAGCGACAGGTACATCATGTCCCGGATGGCGATGACCTGGCCGAGCCGCAGGTCGGAGATGACCACCGGCCGCTTAACCAGCGCACCGGTTCCGAGAATGCCCACCTGCGGCTGGTTGATGATCGGTGTGTCCA
This sequence comes from Propionibacteriaceae bacterium, assembly GCA_035257925.1. GTDB lineage: Bacteria > Actinomycetota > Actinomycetes > Propionibacteriales > Propionibacteriaceae > Microlunatus. The sequence goes on from DATEWO010000247.1 coordinate 6,483, forward strand.
TCAAAGTGCCAGTGGAGCCATAGTTGGTGATCGTGAAAGTGCCGCCGACCAGCTCGTCTGGTGTGACCTTGTTCTGCCGCGTGCGTGCCGCCAAGTCGGCGATCCGCTTGGCCAACCCGCCAACGCTCAAATCACCCGCATCCTTGATCACCGGAACCAGCAGACCCTTCTCGGTGTCCACCGCAATGCCGAGATGCTCCGCCTCCGGGTAAGTGATGGTCTTCTCCTCGGTGTCGATCGTTGCGTTCACCTTCGGGTAGACCTTCAAAGCCTCGATCGCCGCCTTGGCGATGAACGGCAGGTAGGACAGCGTGGCGCCCTCGCGCTTCTTGAAGTCGTCCTTGACCTTGGCACGAATCTGCGAGATCGCGGTGAGATCCACCTCGACTGTTGCTGTGAGCTGAGCCGCGACCTGAAGGGACTCGACCATGCGCTTGGCAATCGTCTGCCGCAGCCGTGACATCTTCTCGGTGGTGCCGCGCAACGTGCTAGCTGCGGCTGCCGCCGCGGGCGCTGCCGCAGCTGCA